>NZ_JBHXTM010000005.1:0-13901 GCF_042677325.1 Streptomyces sp. NPDC127117 | reverse complement strand
GGGGGGTCCCCGGGTTCGAATAGGGGTGACCGCCCCTTCCGCGTGGTCGGGCCGGCGGCTCAGCCGAGCAGGCCGCCGATGGGGTTCTGCCCGCCGCCCGACGTGCCGCCGGACGTGCCGCCGCCGTCCGAGCCGCCGGTGGAGCCACCGCCCGTACCGGTGGAACCGGACGACGACGGGCCGGAGCTGCTGGACGGGGGCGGCTGCGGGGCCGTCTGCTGCGGGGCCTGCTGGCCGGTGCCCTGGGTCTGGCTGGGCTGGCCGGCACCGGCCGCCTGGCCGGACTCGCGGACGGTGCCCGCGGCGGGCGTGGAAGGCGCGGTGGACGGGGTCGTGGCGACGCTGCTCCGGGACGGCGCGGGGCGCTGCCCCTCCGGGGAGTGCGAGGCACGGCCACTGCGGGACTCCTGCGGGAGCGGGGAGCCGGGGAGCTGGTTGGTCGGGTCGGTGTTCGGGCCGGGCACGGTGACGACCTCGGAGGACCGGACCGCGCCACCGAGCACCGAGCCCACCAGCAGGGTGAGCCCGACGACGACGGAGGCGACCACGGCGCCCCGGCGCAGCACCCGGCGGCGCAGGTCCCAGATCGCCGAGCGCGGGCCGAGCCTGCGCCACGCCTCACCGGCGAGCCGCCCGTCGACGGAGTAGACGGGCGCGCCCGCGATGATCAGCGGGCTCCAGGCGGCGAGGTAGATGATGTCGGGCGCGTCGTAGGCGGCGACGGTGCGCCAGCTCACGGTGACCAGCAGGGCGGCCGACAGCAGCGCGCCGAACGAGGCGGCGACCCGCTGCCAGAGGCCGAGGACGGTGAGGACGCCGACGACGACCTGGAGGAAGGCGACGGTGAGTCCGGCGCCGACGGGGTGGGAGAGCGCGAAGTCGCGCAGCGGCTCGGCCAGCGCCCAGGGATGCAGCGAGTTCAGCCACTTGACCATGGAGCCGCGGTCGCCGCCGTCGAAGTAGACCGGGTCGCACAGTTTGCCCATGCCGGCGTAGATGGAGATGAAGCCGAGGAAGACGCGCAGCGGGAGCAGCACGACACCGAGGTTCATCCGGCGGCCGGGGTAGTACGCGTGCCGGACCGAGTCGCCGCTCTGGCGCCCGTTCCGGTCCTCGGTCTCCTCGTCGAACCCGTCCTCGCCGTCGTACGCCTCCGGCGCGTACGGCGCGCCGTCGTCGTCGAAGGCGCCGACCGCCCGGCGCATGGGCGGCAGCAGCGGTCCGTTGTCGTAGCGGCCCGGCTGATGGGGGGCGGTGATGACGGGGGTGGGCTGGGTCTCTTCGAGGAGGTCGATGACCCGGGTGCCGCCCGTGCCGGGTCCGCCGTCGCGCTCCGGGGCCGCGTAGGGGCCGTACGCGTCGTACCCGGCCGGGGCCGGGCGGCCCGCGGTGGAGTTCCGCACGGCCTGGAGGAGCCCGGTGGCGCCGGGGTCGCCGGGGGCGGACCTGCCGCTCCACACGACGGGCGAGCGCCTGCCGCGGGCCGCTCCTGCGCCGCTCATGGCGGGGATCCTGGGCACGCCGGCCGGGGCCAGACCGCGCAGCCGCGGGCGCTGGCCAGGTGCGAGCTGCACCCGGAAGCTGGCGTGGTTGACGATGACCTGCGCAGGGTCGCAGTCCACCTTGGTCATGCTCAGGGCGGGTTGTTCGTCGAACCGAGGCGTTCTGGTGTCCACACTCATCTAACCGAGTGATCTGTGTTTAGGACACTGCCTTGACGGGCCCGATGTGTCCGAGGCCCGTCAATGGGGTCCGGCGGGGGGCGACAGGACCCGGCCCGCCGGACAGGCCCCGGTCGGCCGCCCCCCGGCCGGGTGGACTTCTCAGGCCCGGCGCCGCGCGACCTCGTACAGCACGATCCCGGCCGCGACACCCGCGTTCAGCGACTCCGCGCCGCCCGGCATCGAGATGCGGACCCGGTAGTCGCAGGTCTCGCCGACCAGGCGGCCGAGGCCCTTGCCCTCGCTGCCGATGACGATGACGACGGGCCCGGCGAGTTCCTCCAGGTCCTCGACGGTGTGCTCGCCGTCGGCGGCCAGGCCGACGACCGTGAGGCCGGCCTTCTGGTAGCCCTCCAGCGCCCGGGTCAGGTTGGTCACCCGGGAGACCGGCGTACGGGCCGCCGTGCCGGCCGAGGACTTCCAGGCGCCCGCCGTCATCCCGGCCGCACGCCGCTCGGGCACGACCACGCCGTGGCCGCCGAACGCGGAGACGGAGCGGACGATAGCGCCCAGGTTGCGCGGGTCGGTGACGCCGTCGAGGGCCACGATCAGCGGGTCCTCGCCGTTGTCGTACGCGGCGGCGGTGAGGTCCTCCGGGTGCGCGTACTCGTACGGCGGGACCTGGAGGACGAGGCCCTGGTGGTTCAGGCCGTTCGTCATCCGGTCCAGCTCGGGGCGCGGGGCCTCCATCAGGTTGATGTTGCCGCGCGCACCGGCGAGCTGGAGCGCCTCGCGGACCCGCTCGTCGTTGTCGATGTACTGCTGGACGTACAGGGTCGTCGCCGGGACGCCGTCGCGCAGGGCCTCGTAGACCGGGTTGCGGCCGACGACCATCTCGGACGTGCCCTTGACGCCGCCGCGCCGGGGCGCGGGGCGGCGGGCCGCGGCCTGCTTGGCCTGGGCGTTCGCCACCCGGTTCTTCTTGTGTCCCTTACGGGCGGAGGCGGGCGGCGTCGGTCCCTTGCCTTCGAGACCACGGCGTCGCTGGCCACCGCTGCCGACCTGCATGCCCTTCTTGTTGGACGTGCGGCGGTTCCTGCGCTGGCTGTTCCCGGCCATGACCTACCTGTTTCGTTGCTTCTCAGACATGCGTACTAAGTGAAGTGTGCCGCCCGGAACGCCGGGCGGCACATGGTGGGGACTACTGGCGCGGGCCGAGTGTCCACCGCGGTCCGGTGGGGCTGTCCTCGATGACGAGTCCGGACTGGTTGAGCTGGTCGCGGATGGCGTCGGCGGCGGGCCAGTCCTTGCGCTCGCGGGCCGACTGGCGCTGGTCGAGAACGAGGCGTACGAGCGTGTCGACGACCCCGTGCAGATCGTCGCCGCGGTCGCTCTCGCCCGCCCAGTGCTCGTCGAGCGGGTCGAGGCCGAGGACGCCGAGCATCGCGCGGACCTCCGCGAGCCGGGCGACGGCGGCTTCCTTGTCGTCGGCGGCCAGTGCGGAGTTGCCCTGGCGGACCGTGGTGTGGACGATCGCGAGCGCCTGCGGGACGCCCAGGTCGTCGTCCATCGCCTCGGCGAAGGCCGGCGGCACCTCGGTGGCGGGCTCGACCGTCTCGCCCGCCTTCTCGGTCACGCGCTGGACGAAGCCCTCGATCCGCGCGAACGCGGACTCGGCCTCGCGCAGGGCCTCCTCGCTGTACTCGATCATCGACCGGTAGTGCGGGGTGCCGAGGTAGTAGCGCAGCACGATCGGACGCCACTGCTTGACCATCTCGCTGACCAGCACCGAGTTGCCCAGCGACTTCGACATCTTCTCGCCGGACATGGTGACCCAGCCGTTGTGCACCCAGTACTTCGCGAACTCGTCGCCGTACGCCTTGGCCTGGGCGATCTCGTTCTCGTGGTGCGGGAAGATCAGGTCGATGCCGCCGCCGTGGATGTCGAAGGCGGTGCCGAGGTACTTGTGCGCCATGGCGGAGCACTCCAGGTGCCAGCCGGGGCGGCCGCGGCCCCACGGGGTCTCCCAGCTGGGCTCGCCCGGCTTGGTCGCCTTCCACATGGCGAAGTCGCGCTGGTCGCGCTTGCCCGTCTCGCCGTCGCCGGACGGCTGGCGCAGATCGTCCAGGTCCTGGTTGGAGAGCTCCAGGTAGCCGGGGAACGAGCGCACGTCGAAGTAGACGTTGCCGTCGGCCGCGTAGGCGTGACCGCGTTCGATCAGACCCCGCATCATCTCGATCATCTCGGGGACGTGGCCGGTGGCACGGGGCTCGTAGGTGACCGGGAGGCAGCCGAGCGCGTCGTAGCCGGCGTTGAACGCCCGCTCGTTCTCGTAGCCGATGGCCCACCACGGGCGGCCCTGCTCCGCCGACTTCGCGATGATCTTGTCGTCGATGTCGGTGACGTTCCGGACGAAGGTGACGTCGTAGCCGCGGTACTCGAACCAGCGGCGCATGATGTCGAAGTTCAGCCCGGACCGGATGTGCCCGATGTGCGGGGCGGCCTGGACGGTCGCGCCACAGAGGTAGATCGAGACACAGCCCGCTGTGAGCGGTACGAAGTCACGGATCTGCCGGGCGCTGGTGTCGTACAGGCGAATAGTCACGCCTCAAGGGTAGTGGGCGCGCACCAGTGCCCCGCGACCCCTTGGGGGATCGCGGGGACAACTTTCTGACAGCGGGGTGTTTCCGCCCGCGCCGAGGGGCCCTCGGGGGATGCTTTCAGACGCGTCCGACGACCTTGCGCGGGGTGATCCGGACGACGACCCGCTCGGCGTCGTCGAGGGAGGGGTTGAACTCCGCGAACTTCTTGCCGGTGTACTTCACGGACAGCTCGTCCATGAGTTCGTCGCCGCCCTCGGTGGTCAGGGTGGCGGTGCCGCGGATCTCGGCGTACGTGTACGGGGCGTCGAAGGGCTGTACGACGACGGAGACCCGTGGGTCACGGCGCAGGTTCTGCTCCTTGCGGCGGCCGATCGACGTCGAGACGAGCAGGTCGTCGCCGTCGCGCTTCACCCAGACCGGGGTGACCTGGGGGCTGCCGTCGGGCTGGATGGTGGCGACGGTGACGAACACGGGGGTGTCGAGAAGCGCCTTGAGTTCTGCGGGGAGTGCGGCGGGCATGGCGTACGTCCTCCAGTGGGTTCGGTGGTGCCTCTACGTACCCCAACCCCGGCTCAGCGCTCCCGCTTCCCGTTCCCGTCCACCGGAAGAGTGAGGGCGAGCGCGGCACCCGCCAGCGGCACGGCGGCGAGCACCGCCCACCGGACCGGTCCTGGCGCCTGGAGCAGTGCCCCGGTGGCGGCGCTGCCGCCGAGCACGGCGAGCCCGGAGACCGACGAGAGCGCCCCGGTGGCGAGCCCGAGCCGCCGGTCGTCGACGAGGTCCGGTACCAGGCCCCGCGCGGCCGGGACCAGCAGCATCTGGCCGAGGGTGAGCAGCACGACGAGAGTGGCACCGGGCAGCAGTCCGGCGGGGCCGCCGGGGGTGAGCGGTACGGCGGCGAACCCGGCGGCGACGGTCCCGAGGCCGGTGGCGAGCGCGGTGCGCGGGGCGACGCGGCGGGCGGCCCAGCGGGTCAGGGGCAGTTGGGCACAGACCACGAGGAGCGAGGAGAGCGCGAACAGCCAGCCGAGCGCGGCCTGCCCGCCGGTGGCCTCCGCCACCTCGGCCGGCAGCGAGAGGTAGAGCTGGTTGTACGCGATCAGGTAGCTGCTGTACGCGAGGCAGAGCAGGAGGAAGGGCCGGTTGCCGAACACCTCGCGAACGGAGCCGCGGGACTCGGCCGTCCGGGTGACGGGAGCCCGGCGCGGCATCAGCCGGGCGTGTCCGGCGAGGACGCCGACGAAGACCAGCGCACCGGCGAGGCAGGCCGCCCGGAATCCGGCGCCGAGCATCAGGAGCAGCGAACCGAGCAGCGGCCCGATGAAGGCGCCCGCCTGCCCGGCGGCGGAGAACACGGCCAGCACCTGGGCACGCGGGGTTCCGGTGTCCCGCTCGTACCGGACGGACTCGCGGGCGGTCTCGGACTCCACGGCGGGCGAGAACAGCGCGGCGGCGAACCCGATGAGGACCACCGCGCCGATGACGCTCGCGGTGGACCCGGCGAAGGCCAGCCACCCGAAGCCGGCGATCCGCAGTGCGCAGCCGACGAGGACGACGGGCCGGGGCCCGTACCGGTCGGTGAGGGCGCCGCCGACGACGAAGAGCCCCTGCTGGCTGAACGTACGCAGGCCGAGCACCAGCCCGACGAGCCACCCGGCCATGCCGAGGCCGGTGCCGAGATGGGCGGCGAGGTAGGGCAGCACGGCGTAGAAGCCGATGTTGAAGGCGAACTGGGTGGCGGTGAGCAGACGCAGGTAGGGCGTGGTCCTCACGGCTGCCCCGGCGGTGAGCGCGGCGGTCACGGGGTCACCCCGCACTGCCGGGGGCGGGCGGCCCGGGGCCGCTCCGGGTCGGGAACCCGGATGTCCGTTCGCCGCCCTGCGAGGGCTCCCCCGCACGGCCCCGGGCCGGGGAGTCGTGCGTGCGCGGGAGGTGCCACCGGCCCGCGGTCGCCGACGATGCCGGGGCGGGGCCGCGCAGGGCCGTCCCCGCAGGGACCGACGTGGATGACCGGGCCACCGCACGCGGCGGGGTGCCACGTCGGTTCCGGGGAGACGGCCCGGAGGGGCCCCGCCCCCCGCCCGCCGACGCCGGGCGCCCCGTCCCCGTTCGAGCCGCGACACCCGTTCAAGCCGCGCCTGCCCGGCCTCGGGCACGCCCCCGCCCCCGTACCGCTGCCGCCGTGAGGACGGCCAGTGCGCCCAGGGCGGCGAGCGCGGCGGCGGGGGCCAGCACGGACCAGGGGGCCCGTTCCGCGTACGGCATGTTCTCCGAGAGCATCCGGCCCCACTCCGGCGCCGGTGCCTGTGTGCCGAGGCCGAGGAAGCCGAGGGAGGCCAGGGCCAGCGCGATCGCCGGGATCCGCAGCACCGCGTGGCGCAGGACCGGGGGCACGACGGCGGGCAGCAGGTGCCGCCGGGCCATGTGCCACCGCCCGGCGCCCATCGAGCGGGCCGCCGCGATGTGCGGTGCGGCCCGCTCCTGGGCGTACAGGGCCGAGGTGTGCGCGGCGAGCGGCGCCCAGGCGACGGCCGCCACGGCGACCGCGGCGCCCAGCGGGCCGGGGCCCGCGATGCCCGCGACGACCAGGCCGCAGAGGATCGCCGGCAGCGCGTTGGCGGTCTCGGTGAGCGCCCCGGCCCGTACCGCTCCGAGGACCAGGCCGAGCAGCAGCGTCACGGCGGAGACGGCGATCGCGGTCAGCACCGTACGGGCCGCTCCGTGGCCGAGGCGGGCCAGCACGTCACGGCCGAGGGAGTCCGTGCCGAGGGGATGCGCGGCGGACGGACCGGCGAGCCGGGCGGCGGCGTCGACGTGCAGCGGGTCGCGCAGCAGCCCGGCGACGGTCACGGCCACGAAGAGCACGGCGAGCACCACCGCCCCGGCGGTGAGCAGCCGACGGGCGGGCAGGACCGGGGGCACCAACGCCGGGAGGGCCCCCTCGGACAGTGCGGGCCCGAGCAGCGCGCGGCCGGCGAGGCGGGCCGCGACGCCCGCGAGCACGCCCAGGAGCAGCAGGAACAGCACGCACGCCTGGAGCACCGGGAGGTCCTGCGCGAGGGCCGCGGCCAGCGCCGTACCGCCGAGCCCCGGCACGGCGTACAGCGTCTCGACGGCGACGGCGCCACCGGTGAGGCCGACCACGACCAGGCCGAGCTGTGGCAGCAGTCCGGGCAGGGTGCGGCGCAGCGCGTGCGGCACGATGCGACGTCCGGGCAGTCCGCCCGCGACGGCGGCCCGCGCCCACGGTTCGGCGAACGCGGCGGGCAGCGCGTCGTCCAGCAGCCGGCCGAGCAGGGCGCCCGCCGGGACGCCCATGGCGAGCGCGGGCAGCACCGCCTGGCCGGGCGTGCCCCAGCCGAGCGCCGGGAGCCAGCCCAGTTGCACGGCGACGACGGTGGCCAGGACGGCGGCGAGCAGGAACTCCGGCAGCGCGGCGAGGACGGCGGCGCTCACCCCGGCCCGCGCGGTGACGATCCGGCGCCGCGCCCCGCGCCGCAGCGTGCCCGCGACGAGCGCGCCGGCCAGCAGCACGGCGACCGCGAGCGAGGCGCCCATCAGGGTCAGGGAGACGCCGAGCGCGGACGTCACGTCGGGGGCGACGGGCTGTCCGGAGACCCAGGAGGTGCCGAGGTCGCCACGGAGGAGGCCGCCCAGCCAGTCGCCCAGGAGGTGCACGGCCCCGCCGTCGAGCCCGGTCTCGGCGCGGATCGCGTCGAGGGTCTCGGGGGTGGGCGGCCGGTCGGCGTACCGGGCGTGCAGGATCGTGAGCGCCGGGTCGGTCCGGGTCAGCGTGGGCAGCAGCCCGATGACGGCGAGGACCGCGAGGAGCGTGCCGAGCCGCCCCGCCAGGTACTTCACCCGGTCACCCGACGCGGGTGTCGGCGGTGATCAGGGTGCGTTCCATCGGGTCGAGCGAGACACCGTGGACGCGGCTGTCGTCGTAGCCCTGGACGAAGCGTTCGTGGAGCAGCGGTACGAGGGCGTCGGTGCCGAGGATGTCGGCCTCGGCGGCCGTCTCGGCGCGGTGGCGGGCGGTGGTGCCGGCCAGGCCGGCGGCCTTGTCCACGGCGGCGTCGACCCGCTCGTCGCAGAGCTGGGAGATGTTGAAGCTGCCGTCGCAGGTGAAGTCGGACGCGAGGTAGGAGACCGGGTCCGCGGTGTCCAGGAGGGTGTTGCGGGCCTGGATGAACGCGTCGTACTTGCCGGCCAGCGCGTCGGCCTCAAGCTGGGCGTAGTCGCGTACGACCTGCTTGACGGTGAAGCCGCGCGCGGTGAGCTGCTGCTGGACGACGGTGGCGACCTCGGGCAGTTCGGGCCGGTTGGTGTACGTGGCGAGGACGATCTGCCTCGTCTTCGCGACCTCCGCCTTGCCGGCGGCCTTCGCCCGGTTCGTGGGGGCGGTGCGCTCGGCGGCGGCCCAGGGCACGCCGGGGCCGAGCAGCCCCTCCGCGGTGTCGGCGCGGCCTTCGTAGACGCCCTTGACCAGGGCGGCCGAGTCGATGGCCTCGCGGGCGGCGGCACGCATCGCCGGGTCGGCGAAGACCCCGTGCCGGGTGTTGAGGGAGAGGCCGTTGGTACGGGCGGAGGGGAATTCGTGGACGAGCCCGTCACCGAGGAGGGACGCCTGCGAGATGGGTACGTACTCGGCGACGTCGACGGTCCTGGTCCGCAGGGCGTTGGCGCGGGCGGTGCCGTCGGCGACGAACTTCACGTCGACGCCGGGGGCCTCGGCCTTGGCGCCCCAGTAGCTGTCGTTGCGCTGGAGCGTCGCGCTGAGCGCGCCGTTCACCTTCGTCAGGGTGAAGGGGCCGGTGGCGTGCCCGGCGGGGTTCACCTTGCCGCCCTTGTACGCGCCCTCGGACAGGATCGTGAGCGACGGGTTGGCCAGCCGCTGGGGCAGCAGCGGGTCGGGGGTCCGGGTGGATATCCGTACGGTCCTGGCGTCCGGCGTGGTGACATTGAGACGGGTGTCGCTGAGGACCCGGGGCTTGGGGGACGCCTCCTCGGCGGCGCGCAGCGAGCGGGCGACGGCGGGCGACTCCAGCTTCCGGCCGTCCTGGAAGACGGCGTCGCGCAGCGTGAAGCTCCAGGTGCGGTCGTTGTCGCGCTTCCAGGAGGTGGCGAGAGCGGGCTTGGCGTCGCCGTTCTTGTCGAGCGTGGTGAGGCCCTCGATCACGGCGAGCCGGCTGAGGGTGACGGCGTCGTCGCCGTAGGGGGACATGGCCTGGGCGGGCGGGAAGGCCATGACGACCCGGAGCCGCTGCCCGTCCGCGGAGGAGCCGGAGCCGTCCGAGGAGGAACAGGCGGTGGCGAGCGGGACGAGGAGTGCGGCCGCGGAGAGCGTCAGGGGCAGCGCGGGGCGACGGCGTCGGGGCGAGGGCATGACAGCGACCTTATATGAAAACGATTGTCATCTAGCGGGCAGGGGTGGCGGGCACCCGCATCGGCAGTTCGAAGTGGACGATGCCCTGACCGCCCCCCGGCAGCGCGCGCTCGTCGCACACCTCGTCCGCCAGCGACCGCCAGAACGGCTCGGCGCCGGGCACGGCCGGGTCGGTGTGCAGATAGATCGCCTCGTACCCGCCGGCCGCGGCGACGAAGTCGCACAGCTCACGCACCAGCCGCCGGGCCAGCCCGTGCCTGCGATGGCCGGGCGAGACGTAGATCCGGCAGAGCTGGGCGGTGGTGCCGGACGGGAAGCGGTCCGCGACCCACTGCGGATTGGGCGGCGCCTGGGGCCCGCGGTCGCGCACCGCGCCGGTGGCGACGATCTCGCCGTCGCACTCGACGACCAGCAGGGTGCAGCGGTCCGGGCGCAGATAGGCGGCCTCGGGATCGATGATGTCGGCGTGCCAGCGCGGTACGTAACCGGACCGCAGGTCGCGGTAGACGGTGTCGAGCATCACGGCCCGCGCCCCGCCGAGATCGGCGGGGGTGGCGGTGCGCAGTACGTATCCGTCGGTTTTGGCCCGTACCGGCACCACCGTCGTCGTGCTCATCCGTGAGCCCACCGTCCTCGTACGACACATCGCTTGCCGTACCAGCGTACGTGCAAGCGATGTGCAACAAGGCCGTGGCCCCGGAGGTCCCGGCAGGTCAGGACCGTGTGCGGGTCAGCCGGTGCGGTAGACCAGCGCGGTCGCGATCCCGGCGATGCCCTCGCCCCGGCCGGTGAAGCCGAGGCCGTCGGAGGTGGCCGCGGAGAGCGAGACGGGCGCCCCCACGGCGGCCGACAGCACCTTCTGAGCCTCGTCCCGCCGCTTGCCGATCTTCGGCCGTACGCCGACGACCTGGACGGCGACATTGCCGATCCCGAAGCCCTCGGCCCGCACGATCCGGGCCGCCTCGGTCAGCAGGGTCACCCCGGCGGCGCCGGACCACTCGGGCCGCCCGGTGCCGAAGTGCTGCCCGAGGTCGCCGAGCCCGGCGGCCGAGAAGAGCGCGTTGCACGCGGCGTGCGCGACGACATCGGCGTCCGAGTGCCCGGCGAGCCCGGGCCCCTCGCCCTCCCAGAGCAGCCCCGCGCACCACAGCTCACGGCCCTCCTCGAAGGCGTGGATGTCGGTGCCGATCCCGACCTGCGGGATCACCGGCCCGGTCCGTTCCACAGGGGCCGTCGTCTCCTCAGAAGCCATCGTTCGCCCTCCTGCGTGCGAGTACCGCCTCGGCCAGCACCAGATCCAGCGGCCGGGTCACCTTGAACGCCTCTTCGTGCCCGGGTACGACCACCACGGGCGCCCCGAGCTGCTCCACCATGCCCGCGTCGTCCGTGGCGCCCTCACCGCTGACGGCGACGGCCCCGTGCGCCCGTACGAGCGTGTCGCGGTCGAAGCCCTGCGGGGTCTGCACGGCGCGCAGCCTGGCCCGCACGGGCGTGCCGAGCACCGGCTCCGGCTCCCCCGGCGCACCGGGCTCGACCTCCTTGACGGTGTCGGCCAGCGGCAGCGCGGGGACGACGGCGGGCGCCCCGTCCCGTACCGCCTCGATCACCGCGTCCACCGTGTCGACGGGCACCAGCGGGCGCGCCGCGTCGTGGACGAGGACGACGGAGATGTCCTCGGGCAGCGCGTCGATGCCGATCCGCACCGACTCCTGGCGGGTGTCCCCGCCGGGCACGACGAGGTAGTCGGTGCGCTCGGGCAGGGCGTGCTCGTCGAGCAGGTTCTTGACCTCGTGGGCGCCGTCCGGCGGCGCGACGACCACGACCAGGGAGACGGAACGGGACGCCGCCATGGCCCGTACCGCGTGGATGAGCATGGGCGTCCCGCCCAGCGCGCGGAGCGCCTTGGGGGCACCCGGCCCGAGCCGTACGCCGCGGCCGGCTGCGGGAATCACGGCGGCCGTGCGGTACGGACGCGATTGATCAGACATCGATTGCACTCCGGGGCTTCGGCATGTTTGTTTCCACAGTCGACGTGGGTATGGCCACAAGCGAGCCGGGCGCCGTGCCCTGACTCGACGGGGCCCTTTCCGTGACACCCGGTCGAAGTCGGACAAGCCGCACCGGTGCTCGGGATCGGCTGCGCAAGATCGCGAGCAACGTATCGGGGGTATCACCGATGAAGCCAACGCATCGGTGAATCGAGACGTAATCCGGACAGGCTGCGCATTGTTTCCAGCCACGCCGTGGCTGGATACAGACATGCCGCAGCGCCCGTCGACATACCGTGAATACGGTTGTCAGCGGGCACCGCGGCACATTGATTACGACCGGCGCGAGCCGGTTCAGGACGCGAGAACCTCGTCGAGCAGAGCCTCGGCCTTGTCTTCGTTCGTGTTCTCCGCGAGAGCGAGCTCGCTCACCAGAATCTGGCGAGCCTTGGCGAGCATCCGCTTCTCACCCGCGGAGAGTCCACGCTCGCGCTCACGACGCCACAGGTCGCGAACCACTTCGGCGACCTTGATGACATCGCCGGAGGCGAGCTTCTCGAGATTTGCCTTGTAGCGCCGGGACCAGTTCGTCGGCTCTTCGGCATACGGCGCACGAAGCACCTCGAAGACCCGGTCCAGCCCCTCCTGCCCGACCACGTCGCGCACACCCACGAACTCCGCATTGTCCGCCGGCACACGAACCGTCAAGTCGCCCTGGGCGACCTTGAGCACCAAGTAGGTCTTGTCCACGCCTTTGATCTGGCGAGTTTCGATAGCCTCGATCAGCGCGGCCCCGTGATGGGGATAGACCACGGTGTCGCCAACCTTGAACGTCATGTGACAGGTACCCCTTCCGTGGCTATCAAGAGTAACACGAGAACTGCTTCTCCTGAATGGCGTTTTCGCAGGTCAGGGCATATCTCGGGGCTTGACAACAGCAACACGCACGTGCTGCGGAAGGCTCACGGGGGGTGGAATTCGCAGGTCGGAGCCGTTGTGCGGGCAGGGCGAAACACACACGTCTCACACATCCGGACCACCCTCCACAGGGGTCGAACGTCCCGTTTTGCCGGGTTCCGGATGCTGAAGTTTCCGTACTCCGTTCGGAGATCGATCACCCGTGCGGAGGTAAGTGCCGTTGATCAATGGAATTGATCAACGGCCCGGCGCGATCGCTTATGCGCACGGAATGCGCCACGCTCCATGAATTGATCACCGGCGATATGTGAACGGCATGTGTCGGACCGTTTCGGCAGCCCACCGGGGCCGCAAACCTTTGCCGGGCGGAAGCAGCCGAACGGCATGACCGCGGGAAGTCCCGGGAGGCGCCGGGAGGACCGAGATCACTCTCAGGGGCGGGTCGGGTGCGGGGCCGGGCGGGCGGCTCGGTAGCCTGAAGCCGCTGACACACCCTTAGGGCGGCTTTACGTCGCTCCCCACCCGTCCGCAGTCCGAACGTTCAAGGAGTTGCCGCCGCCGTGAGCCGCAGCCTTCGACACGGCGCCCTCGCCGCCACAGCCATCGTGTTCTCGATCGCCTCGCTCGCCGCGTGCGGCGCGGGCAATGACGCCGCGACGCTCAAGGTCAGGCCGGACAATGCTGCCACCACCGTCGGTGACATCAGAATCCAGAACGCGAACATCGTCACCCAGCCCGAGCCCACCGCCACGGGCCCGGCCGTCGTTGTCGCGACGCTGTTCAACAACGGCGCGAAGCCGCAGACCCTGGATGCCGTCACGATGCCGGGTTCGAGCGCCTCGGTGCAGCTGCACGCCGCCAAGGGCGCCGGTCCGGTCGTCGTCCCGGCCGGCGGCTCGGTACTGCTGGGCGGCCCGGGCAACGCCTCCGCCGTGATCGAGAACGGCAGCGAGGCCGCCCGGGCGGGCAATGTGGAGCGGCTCGTCTTCAAGTTCAGCTCGGCCGGTGAGATCCCGCTCGGCGCGTCCGTCGTGCCGGCGACGAGCTACTTCACGGGCTTCGGCCCGAGCGCGCTGCCCGAGACGCCGGAGAAGTCGCCGGAGACGAAGCCGACCGGTTCCGCCACGGCCCCCGCCTCCGGGGCGGAGGGCGACACCCCCGAGGAGTCGGCGAGCGACGCGGGCACCCCGACCGACTCCGCGTCCGCCTCGACGCAGGCCCGCTGACCCCGCACACGGACAGCGGCCCGCGGGCGGACAGCGCCACGCGGACCACGCCGAACGGCGGAGGGGGGCCCCCGTGGGGGGGGGCCGCCCCCGGGTAGCACAACAGGGGGGGTTAGGGG
>NZ_JBHXTM010000004.1:72722-276017 GCF_042677325.1 Streptomyces sp. NPDC127117 | reverse complement strand
TGCCTCGCATACGCGCCGCTCGGAATGTGACATTCAGAGAGGGAACGTTGAGAGCAAGGATCGCCAAAATCGCGGCGGCCGCATTACTGGCCGCCGGCTCCGCCGCCGTGATCGTCGCCACCGCCTCCGCCTCGGAGGACGTCGACACCCCCGTCCCGGTGCCGAGCACTTCAGGACAGCCGGAACCCGGTTCCACCCTTACCGAGTCACCCGGCCCCACTCTCGCCCCGGAGCCGGGCAGCACAACGGCACCCCCGGAGCCGGGCAGCACGACAACGCCGCCCCCGGACCGGAACAGGACCACGGCGCCGCCCCCGGAGCCGGGCCGGACATCGAAGCCGCCGGAGCAGGACGAACCGTCGGACCGGCCGCAGGGCTACAGCGGAACGGCGAGTTTCTTCAGCGCCAACGGGGTACCGGGGGCGTGCGGCCAACAGATCCGAGACGGCGACCTCGTTGTCGCACTGGACTACCGCATGTTCGGATCCGGGACTTCTCAGTGCGGGCGGAAGGTCGAGATCACGCACAACGGAAGGTCCATAACCGCGACGGTCCTTGACGCCGCCCCGACGACGGAGGCGCACGGCCTCGATCTGACGCGCGGCGCATACGAGGCGCTCGCCTCCCCCGACCAGGGGACGATCGACATCACCTGGCGTTTCGTGCAGTAGCCGGCTCACTCCCGAGCACAGGCCCTCGGCAGGTCTCACGCGGCGGAACCCGGCCGGCCGGGTTCCGCCGCGCGACGTTCGGGGCGGCCGGAATCTCCCGGGCTTCGCAGCGCCGCGTCGCGCCGCCGTGGCCCGGAGCCCCGTGCGTGACAGCATTCGCGTCGAGCGTCGGTGGCCAACGGGGGGAAGCCATGCTGCGTATCCACTTCACGGGCAGGGACCTGGAGAACGTGCGCCTCGCGAGCCGCCCCGACCCGCTGTGGGAGATCGTGTGCAGCCTGTGCCGCCTCCAGAACCCCGAGGGGGCACTCGCCTTCGATCCGTGGCGGCAGGCGGCCGGCCGGCTGCTCCGCCGGGGCGGCGCGGCCCGGGACGCGGCATCGGCGCTGCGCAGTCTGGTGCCGCGCGCCGCCTACTTCCCGGACTTCCTCACCCCGCCCGCCGAAGACGGCCCCGATGACCTCCGCTCGGGCGTCGACCGGGTCCTGGCGACCCCGAAACACCGATTGCGCGACGAACTGACCCTGCTGTCGGCGGGCGGCGGACGGCCGTGGGCGGGCACGGAACTGGCCCGGGGCGACATCACGGCGCTCACCGCCCTGGGCGGCAACCTGCGCACGTACCACCAGGAGTTCATCGCCCCGCTGTGGAACCGCATCGGCGCCGCCACGGCCGCCGACACCGCCCTGCGCACCCGCGCCCTGGTGGACGGCGGCACGCGGGCACTGCTGAACAGCCTGCGGCCGATGGCGGTCTGGGAGCCGCCCGTGCTGACCGTCAGCTACCCGGTCGAGCGGGACCTGCACCTGGACGGCCGGGGACTGCTCCTGGTCCCGTCGTACTTCTGCTGGCGGCAGCCGATCACCCTGGCGGACGACCGGCTGCGGCCGGTGCTCATCCACCCGGTCGACCGTACGACCGCCCCGTCCGACGCGTCCTCGGCCTCGCTGGCCCGATTACTGGGCCCGGCCCGTGCCGCGCTCCTGTACGAGACGGCCGTCCGCGCCTGCGCCTCCACCTCCGAGCTGGCCGAGGCGACCGGCCTGTCGCTGCCGAGCGTCAGCCAGCAGCTGGCCGTACTGCGCGAGGGCGGACTCGTCGCGAGCCGCCGGGACGGCAAGCGGGTCCGGCACGCGGCGACACCACTGGGCCGCCGCCTGCTCGCCGGCTGCTGACCCGACGATTTGGCTGGACCCGAAACGACGCGCGCCTCGGTCTCCCGCCGCCACAGACTGCTGGGGAACCGCACGGGAGCCGGCCGTCGACTCGGCCGCCAACAGGAGGAGTTCACCCAGATGCGCGTCAAATACTCTGCACTCGGCGCAGCCACCGCACTGGCCTCGGCGATCGCCATGGGCGTCGTCGCCGTGCCCGCCGAGGCCGACACGCCGGCGAAGAGCATCGCCGCGGTCTCGCCCAGCATCTCGCCGGCCGCGCCGTACAAGCACTACCCCGACGGCACGCCCTCGAACTGCGCGTACGAGAACCTGTGCCTGAGCGTGTGGGACTACACCAAGAACCAGTGGAAGGTGTACTCCCTCAAGACCTGCAACAAGTACGCCCTGTCCAACTTCGAGGGCGACGGCTTCTTCGACAACAACCAGACCAAGGGCACGGTCGCCACGTTCTACGGAGGCAGCGGGAACGTGCTGAGGAAGAGCACCGCCCGCGAGCAGAGTTCCATCGGCTGGAGCCCCGTCTGGTCGGTCCGCAACTGCTGACACCCGGCCAGCACAGCGGCACAGGTGCGGATATGCGTGGAATAGCTTCTTTGAACCCGACCGGTCCTGCGGCGTCACACTCTGGATCTGTCCGAAATGACAGGTATGGGGTCTGTCGGTACGTTCGCCGCAGGTTGGCCGTCCGGCCGACGTCTCTGAGACGGAGAGAAGTGACATGCCTTCGCGTACCTTCGCCGTGGCGGCCGCTGTAGTCGGCGCAGCGGCCCTTGCCACCGGTATCACCTATGCGACTGACGGATCCACCCAGGCCGAACCGGCCGCCGCGCGGGCCGAGCAGCCCGTTCACCAGGCCGCCCCGCCCGCCCGGCAGGCCGCCCCCGCACCGGCCCCCCTCGGTAGCGAAAGCGACAGCGGAAGCGGAACGGAGGGCAAGACGGACGCGGGGAACAAGGCGGACGGGGGAGGCCAGGGAGACCAGGGCGGCGACCGCGGCGGTTCCGACCGCGAGGGCGGCGGGCGTGGCGACGAGGGCGGCGACCGGGGCGGGCGCGGCGGGTACGGCGACGAGGGCGGCGACCGCGGCGGCCGGGGCGGGTACGGCGACGAGGGCGGTGGCCGGGGCGGGCGCGACCGCGGCTACGACCGGAAGGGGGAGGAGAGGATCTTCTTCAACGAGCGGGAGTACACCGCCTATCCGGGGGGCTGCGTCCCCGCGGCCAGCGGGCTGGGATCGAGCAGCTTCAGCATCACCAACAACAGCCGGCACACGGTCGAGGTCTTCCGGGGGTTCGCCTGTGACGGCGGTGCCCCGGTCGCCACGGTCGGCCCCTACGGCAGCACCTACGGTGTCGTGACCCCCGACGTCCAAGGCGGCGTGTTCATCAACAACGGCGTCGCGGGCAGCTTCCGGGTGATCGGCCGCGACGAGTGGTGACGGCCTGAAGCCCCGCGAGTCATCAGCACCCGGACAGCAGCGACGGCAGCTTGCGCATGTCGTCGAAGACCACGGTGTCCGGACCTTCCAGCCAGCGCGCCGGAGTCAGCCCGCCCGCGAAGCCGAAGGCTCGCATTCCAGCAGAACGGGCGGCCTGCACACCGTACTTGCTGTCCTCGACGACCACACAGGAGGTGGGTTCGACACCCATCCGCCGGGCCGCGTGAAGAAAGAGATCGGGGGCGGGCTTTCCGCGTGCGACCTCGGTGGCGCTGAAGATGCGTCCCTCGAAGTGCGCGTAGAGCCCGGTGTGGCCCAGGGTGTGGCGCATCTTCTCGTGGCTGCCGCTGGACGCCACGCAGGTGGGCAGCGCGATGGCGGCCAGCGCTTCGTGGATACCCTCCACCGCGACGAGTTCGGTTTCGACCGCGTCGCGGTGGAGGTCCTCGAAGCGCTGCTGCCAGGCGGCGGAAGCGCCGGGCAACCGGGCGTCGACCAGTTCGCCGATGGACTTGTTCGACCGCCCCACGAACTGCTCGACGACCTCCTCCGCCGTCAGCGCCCACCCCAGCTCGGCGCCCACCTGGACCTGGATGCGTACGGCGATGCGCTCGCTGTCGACGAGAACGCCGTCGCAGTCGAATATGACGAGTTCAGGAGCAGTGATCATCCGCTCAGGATAGGGAACGGGGCGTACGGATCACCGGCCGCTTCCTCGCGGCACTCGCGGCAGTTGCCCGGGACGGGGGAGCGGAAGGCCCGGTCGCAGCGGTCGCAGTTCTGGAGCAGGACGGAGGGCTGCTCCGGGGTCGGCGGGGCGGGACGAGCGCGGTGAGCCGGTACCGGAGGAGCTTGGCGGGGCGCTTGAGGGGCTGGGGAAGGCCGTCGGTGAAGGCGTGCCGGAGCGCGGCGGGCGTGGCACCGCGCTCGAACCAGGTCGCGGCGGCGGGGGCGAGCAGGACGACGTCCTTCTCGGTGAGGGTGATCGCGGCTGCGTGCCGGTGAAGATCGGTGAGTCGACCGCTGGAGGCGCGGTGGCAGGAACGCGCCCGCATCCGCAGCGAGAGGGGCATCCGCTGGGGCGGACGCCCTCTCAACGCCGCAGCCTGACCGACCGCGAACCGCAGCCCCGGAGTGCCGAAAGGGACAAGTTCACGAGAAGGACAGCGGCAGAAGGACGACTCAGGAGGCGGACGGCGCGATCTCCCCCGCAAAGACGATGACCTGGTCGATGAGGCTCCGCCGCAGATGGACGACGTCCGTTCCCGCCAGTCGGGGGCCTCCATCCGGCGTGGTGAAGACCCACTGGTACCGGGCCCACTCGTCAGGCATGTCCACCGCTGAGCAGCGCACCATCGTGCCGGTCCCCGCCGGGTGGCGCCGGATGTCCAGCACGAACCGCTCGACCGCCGCGATTCCTTCGCTGCGACCCAACGGCCCCCAGAAGACCACGTCTGAGGTCAGGGCCTGGGAGAGCAGGGCAGTCACATAGCTGTCGTCCGAGGCGTTGAACGCGGAGATGAATGTGTCGATCGCGGAGCGTGCCGTCTCTTCCTGCATGCCCCAGTAATACCAGCCGTTGCGCGTGCGCTCGTCCCGCGAGCCGCCTTCCGATCACGGTGGACCATCCCGGTCACAGCACTAGGTGGGTTCGCCGCCCGGGGAGAATGAGGGCATGGAGCTGCGTGGGGACAAGGTTGCGCTGCGGCCGGTGGCCGATGGCGATGGTGAGATCCTCGAAAGGGTCGTGAGGGAGCCGGAAGTCGCGGCGTGGTGGTCGCCCCCGGACGGCTACGAACGCATGCTGGCCGTCGTTTTCGAGGGCGAGGTCATCGGCGCCGTCCAGTTCGATGAGGAGAACGATCCCGAGTTCCGCCACGCGGGCATCGACATCTTCCTGACGGCGAGGCACCACGGGAAGGGCCTCGGTACCGACACGGTGCGCACGCTGGCCCGGTGGCTGGTTCGGGAGCGCGGCCATCACCGGCTGACCATCGATCCCGCCGCGGCCAACTCCGCGGCGATCCGCTGCTACGGCAAGGTCGGGTTCAAGCCTGTGGGAATCATGCGGGCGTACTGGCGGGACCACCGGACGGGCGTCTGGCAGGACGGTCTGCTGATGGATCTGCTCGCGGACGAGTTGGTCTGACGCGGCCGGCCCGTTCGCGATCGGGCCGGCCGCACCGACATGCGGTGTGTGGGGTCAGTCCTGGGTGCCGAGGGGGATGTCGATGTAGGACTCGGCGCCCTGGGGAGAGGTGAGTTCGAGGGTGAACACCGGTGCGGTGGTGTTGGCGTAGGTGAAGAACGGGTCGTTGGTGTCGATGACGAGCTGGAGCTGGCGGCCCCTGGCCAGGACGTAGTGGGCGGGCTGGAGGGGGAAGGTCACCGTGGTGGCCTCACCGGCCTGCCCGTCGGTGAGCGTGTAGGGGGCGTGGGTGATGATGGCGGCCTTGCCGGTCGCCGGGTCGCAGTCCATCAGGTAGGCCACGATCGTGGCGTCCGCCTGCTGCGGGGTCACCGTCAACCGCACCTCCAGGTCGCCCTGGACGCGCATGGCCTGCGCCAGCGGCGCGGTGGTCCAGATCGCGGCGAGGCCGCGGTCGATGTCGGCGGTCCTGTAGACGTGCGGCAGGCCCATGCGCTCGGCCAGGCCCGTCTGGACCAGCTTCGGGGCGACGACGGCCTCGGTGCCCTGACCGGTGGCCTTCACGGAGCGGGTCCAGCCCGGCTGCGGGCTGCCCTCGGACAGCTGCCCGTCGCGCTCGCCGGCGGCGGCGTCCGCGAGGTGGAACCGCTTCCGGGGCAGGGCGTAGCTCTCCCAGTCGTCGTGCTGGAGGTCGGACAGGAGGTTGTGCATGTACTCCGAGCGAATGCCGAACCGCGGCACGCGTCCGTCGCCGGCGCTGCCGCCGAGGTGGTGGTCCATCCACCGGTATGCCATCTCGGTGGGCTTGGAGAAGAGGCCGGCCAGGCCGGCGAGTTCGCCGTTGCCGTGGTCGCCGACCTGGACGAGCAGCGACTTGGGCCCCGTCAGGTCGGTGAAGAGGTCGACGACGGCGGGCACCGAGAAGATCGTCTCGTGCCAGGAGGTGGTCAGCAGGATCGGTGTCGCGGCGTCGTTGTACGCGCTCAGGCGGTGCTTGGGCGACCGTACGCGGGCGAACTCCCGGACCTCGTCGTCGATGGTGTTGCTGCGGATCTTCTGGATGATGCCGCGGAACTCCTCCGAGCACCGGTCCTCGTCGAACAGCTTCACGAGCGCCTCGAAGGCCGCCAGGTGCCGGGTGCCGTTCTCGTAGAGCGAGGCGAACAGGTCTCCCCAGGCGCTGGTGCCGGCCACGGCCTTGATCCGTTGGTCGTACGCCGCCGCCAGCAGGCTCGTCCCGGCGCCGTAGGAGGAACCGAAGAAGCCGATCCGGTCGGGATCGACACCTTCGATCTGGACCAGTGCGTTGATGATCTCGGTGGCGTCGGCGACGTCCTGCGGTCCGGCGACGTGGATCTCGCCCGTGGACTTGGCAAGACCGCGCTGGCTGTAGGCCAGGACGGCGTAGCCGCCCAGGGCCCAACGCGGGAACATGCCGAGGTAGGCCCGGTGCCCGATATTGATCAGCGGGGCGGGCAGGACGACCGCCGGACAGGTCTGTCCGGGTGCGAGGTCGCGCGGGACACTCAGCGACGCGTCGAGCATCGTCCCGTCCGGCATGGCGATCGAGAGCTCCGTGTACCGGGCGACCTCCGAGTACGTCTCGTACGTATCGGCCAGGCCCCACTGGTCCAGGCGGCCGATCCGGCGCGGCGACGGGTCCAGCATCCCCTCGCGGATCGCTTCCAGCCTGGCGACGTCGTCGGGGCTGATCTCGAACGGGTTTCCCTGGGTGCTGTCGAACGACACGACTGTGCCCGCCTTCCGTGGCAGAGGTGATGACGAAGAGTCGGACACATGCTCACCTCGCCGGGATCACCCCGGGGAAACGTTTCCCATCGTCCACTCGTACGGGTGGACGGCGCCGTCCAAACCCCCAGGCAGGCAACAGGCCAGAGGTTGACCGAGAACGGCCGGGCGTACCTCGGCGTTCTCCGTCACCGCACACGAGGGCGGCGGTGCGGGTGGGATCGGAGCGGGTCGGCGCTCCTCGGCCGCCTGACGTGGCCCGCCCCCGGTACGCGGTCGGCTCGGGCCCGTCGGAGCTGTCCGGGCTTCGGGGCAGATGCCCCGGTCCGGGGTGCGGGCCTCGCTCGTATGCTCGGGTTCATGACCGATCCTCAGCGCGGACGTCCGACGACCAATTCCATGCGGCGTGCCCTCAAGCGGGCCCGTGACGGTGTCGCCCTCGATGTGGCCGAGGCCGCCGTACTGCTCCAGGCGCGGGGCGAGGACCTGAGGGATCTTGCCGCCTCGGCCGCCCGGGTGCGGGACGCCGGGCTCGAAGCCGCGGGGCGACCGGGTGTGATCACGTACTCGCGCAAGGTCTTCATCCCGCTGACCCGGCTCTGCCGCGACAAGTGCCACTACTGCACCTTCGTCACCGTCCCCGGCAAGCTCCGGCGGGCCGGACACGGGATGTTCCTGTCGCCGGACGAGGTGCTGGACATCGCCCGCGAGGGCGCGTCCATGGGGTGCAAGGAAGCGCTGTTCACGCTCGGCGACCGGCCGGAGGACCGCTGGCCGGAGGCGCGGGAGTGGCTGGAGGCCGAGGGGTACGACGACACCCTCGCGTACGTACGCGCCATGGCGATCCGGGTGCTCGAAGAGACCGGGCTGCTCCCGCACCTCAACCCGGGCGTGCTGACCTGGACGGATCTTCAGCGGCTCAAGCCCGTCGCCCCGTCCATGGGGATGATGCTGGAGACGACGGCCACCCGCCTGTGGTCCGAACCCGGCGGCCCGCACCACGGTTCCCCGGACAAGGAACCGGCCGTGCGGCTGCGGGTGCTGGAGGACGCGGGGCGGTCCAACGTCCCGTTCACCACCGGCATCCTGATCGGCATCGGGGAGTCGTACGAGGAGCGCGCCGACTCCCTCTTCGAGCTGCGCAAGACCGCCCGCGCCTACCACGGCATCCAGGAAGTCATCGTCCAGAACTTCCGCGCCAAGCCGGACACCGCGATGCGCGCCATGCCGGACGCCGAACTGGAGGAGCTGGCCGCCGCCATCGCCGTGGCCCGGCACATCCTCGGCCCGTCCGCCCGCATCCAGGCCCCGCCGAATCTCGTCGACGCCGAGTACGCGCTGATCGTCGGCGCCGGGATCGACGACTGGGGCGGGGTCTCGCCGCTCACGCCCGACCATGTGAACCCCGAGCGGCCCTGGCCGCACATCGACGAACTCGCCGCGAGGACCGCCGAATCGGGCTTCGCGCTGCGGGAACGGCTCACCATCTACCCGGAGTTCATCCGGCGCGGCGAGCCGTGGCTCGACCCTCGCCTCCTGCCGCACGTCCGCGCGCTCGCGGACCCGGAGACGGGGCTCGCGAAGGAGGGCGCGATGCCCGTCGGCCTGCCCTGGCAGGAGCCCGACGAGGAGTTCGGCGCCACCGGCCGAACCGATCTGCACCGCACCATCGACACCGAGGGCCGCACCGGCGACCGCCGCGAGGACTTCGACGAGGTGTACGGGGACTGGGAGGCGCTGCGCGAGGCCGCCGCACCCGGCATGGTGCCGTCCCGGATCGACGGCGATGTGCGCGAGGCGCTGAGCCAGGCGGCAGACGACCCGACGAAGCTCACCGACGAGCAGGCGCTCGCCCTGCTCCACGCGGACGGGCCGGCGCTCGACGAGCTGTGCCGGATCGCGGACACGCTGCGGCGCGACGTGGTCGGCGACGACGTCACGTACATCGTCACCAGGAACATCAACTTCACCAACGTCTGCTACACCGGCTGCCGGTTCTGCGCCTTCGCCCAGCGGCGCACCGACGCCGACGCGTACACCCTCTCCCTGGACCAGGTCGCCGACCGGGCCGCGCAGGCGTGGGACGTCGGCGCGGTCGAGGTCTGCATGCAGGGCGGCATCCACCCGGACCTGCCCGGCACCGCGTACTTCGACATCGCGAAGGCGGTACGCGAACGCGTGCCCGGCATGCATGTGCACGCCTTCTCACCGATGGAGGTCGTCAACGGCGCCACCCGCACCGGCATGTCGATCCGGGACTGGCTGATCGCGGCGAAGGAGGCCGGGCTCGGCTCGATCCCCGGCACGGCGGCCGAGATCCTGGACGACGAGGTCCGCTGGGTCCTCACCAAGGGCAAGCTGCCGACGGCGACCTGGCTGGAGGTCATCAGGACCGCCCACGAGGTGGGCCTGCGCTCCTCGTCCACGATGATGTACGGCCATGTCGACCAGCCCCGGCACTGGCTCGGCCACCTGCGGACGCTGGCCCGGCTCCAGCAGGAGACCGGCGGTTTCACGGAGTTCGTCACGCTGCCGTTCATCCACACCAACGCACCGGTCTACCTCGCGGGCATCGCCCGCCCCGGCCCGACCGACCGCGACAACCGGGCCGTCACCGCCATGGCCCGGCTGCTGCTCCACCCCCACATCACCAACATCCAGACCAGCTGGGTCAAGCTCGGCACGGAGGGTGCGGCCGAGATGCTGCGCTCGGGCGCCAACGACCTGGGCGGCACGCTGATGGAGGAGACGATCTCCCGGATGGCCGGGTCGAGTTACGGCTCGTACCGCTCCATCCAGGACCTGATCGCCATCGCCGAACTCGCCGGGCGCCCGGCGAAGCCGCGCACCACGCTGTACGGGGAGGTCCCCGAGGAGCGGGTGGCGGCGGCGGTGGCGTCCGACGGACACCTTCCGGAGCTGCTGCCCGTGCTGCCGGACTGAGCGAGGCGAGGTGACCGCGGGTCTCCTCGGGAACCCTGGACGGTCGTAGTCGCCATGGCGCCACCATTGAGCGCTCTTGGCCTATGGGGTGGCGGATATCCCCGACCCGTCACCGACCGGTCCCGACCAGTCAAAAACGACCTGCGGGACGTCCGCCCACATACCCACGCGTACCCGTTTCCGGTCTCTCTACCGACCGTTCCCGTTCGATTACAGTGCTGCGCAGTCGCACACGGGCCGGCCTGCCGGCCGACGGGGGAGGGGCACGGTGAGCACAGGGACCACGGCTGTGTGGGGCCGTGTCGAACAACAGGACTTCCGGAGCCGGGTGCGTGGCGCGCTGCTGGGCGGGGCCATCGGGGACGCGCTCGGGGCGGGGGTCGACGGGCTCACGCTCGAAGAGATCCGCGAGGCCCACGGCGCCGACGCGGTCACCGACCTCGTACCCGCGTACGGCGGACGCGGCATCGTCACCGCCGTCACCCAGCTCACCCTGTTCACCGTCGACGGGCTGATACGCGCCCAGGTCCGCCGCGACACCGGCGCCTGGCACCCGCCCACCGACGTGCACCGGGCCCATCTGCGGTGGGCGGCCACCCAGCACGACTGGGGGCCCGACGAGCGACGCAAGGACAACGGCTGGCTGGCCGGGCAGGAATGGCTGTACGCCCGTCGCGGCCCGACCCGGGAATGCCTGACGGGGCTCGGCGACACCACCATGGGCACCCTCGACCAGCCCAAGAACCCCCAGGCGCGGGACTCGGCCGCCCTCACCCGGTCCGTGCCGTTCGGGCTGCTCGTCGGCTGGGAGCCCCAGCTCGTCCTCCAGCTCGCCGTCGAGTGCGCCGCCCAGACCCACGGCCACCCCACCGCCCTGCTCTCCGCGGGCGCCCTCGCCGTCATGGTGCACGGCCTGGCCCGGGGCGAGACCCTGGACGGCTCCGTCCAGCACGCGCTGGCCCTGCTCGCGGAGCGCCCGGGACACGAACCGGTCACCGAGGCGCTGAAGCAGGCCCTCGGCACGGTGCGCCAGGGCATCCCCGGGCCCGCCCTGATCGAGTCGCTGGGGGCCACGGACGCGGCGGAGGAGGTCCTCGCCGTCGCCGTGTACTGCGCGCTGGTCGGAGAGGACATCCGCCACGGGCTGCGGCTGGCCGTCAACCACGGCGGGCCCTCCAGGGCCACCGGGGCGCTGTGCGGGGCACTGCTCGGCGCGCTGCACGGCGAGACGGCGCTGCCGCCCGCCTGGCTGGCCGAACTGGAGGGCAGGCCCACGGTGCTGGAGCTCGCGGACGACTTCGCCATGGAGATGACGCAGGGCCCGGCCCTGCACAGCCCGTCGGCCGCCGCACCGGGCTGGCTGGCCCGCTACCCGCGCGCCTGAGGCACGTACGGGCGGGGAATGGCCCCCGCCCGCCCGTACGGCGTCGCGCGCCGGTCAGTCCTTCACGTCCTCGGTGAGGCTCCTCTCCCCGGGGCCGGGCTGCGCCGGCACACTCGCACCGGCCGTCGCGCCACCGGCGTGACCGTCCCCGTCCCCGTCGGCGTCCGAGTTGATCCGCTCGATGACCGCGTCGCGCTCAGGGGTGTCCTCCGGCTTGATGAAGCCGATCACGATGTAGAGAACCAGCGAGATCGCCAGCGGCAGGGCCACCTGGTACTGGAGCGCGACATCCGTCTTCACCGAACCGTCGAGGTTGTAGTTGGTGAAGTAGAACGCCAGCAGCCCCGCCGCCCAGCTGGTGAGCGCCGCCGTCGGGCCGGACCTGCGGAAGCCGCGCAGCAGGCCGAGCATGAACGGGATCGCGATCGGACCCATCAGACCGGCGACCCACTTGATGACGACCGAGATGATGTCCTTGAACGTCGGCGAGTTGATCTGGGTGGCGAGCGCCATCGACAGGGCGAGGAAGCCGAGCGTCGACAGCCGCGCCGCCAGCAGCCCCGCCCGGCTGCCCCACTCGCGTGCCGACCTGGACAGGACCGGGGCGATGTCCCGGGTGAAGACCGCCGAGATGGCGTTGGCGTCCGAGGAGCACATGGCCATCGTGTGCGAGAAGAAACCGACGACCACCAGCCCCAACAGGCCGTGCGGCAGCAGTTGTTCGGTCATCAGGGCGTAGCTGTCCGAGGCGTCCGGCTTCTGCGCGTGCACCAGCAGCGGGGCGCACCACATCGGGAAGAACAGCACCGTGGGCCAGACCAGCCACAGCGCGGCGGAGAGCCGGGCCGAACGCTTCGCGGCGGCGGCGGACTCCGTGGCCATGTAGCGCTGCGCCTGGTTCCACATGCCGCCGTTGTACTCGAAGGTCTTGATGAAGAGATACGCCAGCAGGAAGGTCACGGTGTACGGGCCGGCCGTCGGGTCCGTGTGCCCCTCGGGCAGCTTGTCCCAGACCGTCCACAGGGTGCTGAAACCGTCGAGCTCGCTCATGGCGGTGACGAGCATCGCGACACCGGCGAGGAGCTGGATGATGAACTGGCCCAGCTCCGTGAGCGCGTCCGCCCACAGGCCGCCGACCGTGCAGTAGACGGCGGTGATGCAGCCGGTGATGAAGATGCCCTGGGTGATCGAGATGCCGGTGAAGACGGAGAGCAGGGTGGCGATGGCCGCCCACTTGGCGCCGACGTCCACGATCTTCAGCAGCAGCCCGGACCAGGCGAGCGCCTGCTGCGTCTGGATGTTGTAGCGGTTTTTCAGGTATTCGAGCGGGGACGCGACATGCAGCCGAGAGCGCAGCCGGTTGAGCCGGGGAGCGAAGAGCTGGGCGCCGATGCCGATGCCGATGGCGATCGGCAGCGACCAGGTCACGAAGGACGTCACGCCGTACTGGTAGGCGATACCGGCGTACCCGGTGAACATCACCGCGCTGTAGCCGGACATGTGGTGCGAGATGCCGGACAGCCACCACGGCATCCTGCCGCCCGCGGTGAAGAAGTCACTGACGTCGTCCACGCGCTTGTGGGACCAGAGCCCGATCGCGACCATCACTCCGAAGTAGCCGATGAGCACGACCCAGTCGAGACTGTTCATGTGCCCCCTCCTGGGGTCCGCCTTGTGAACGGGGAACGCACTTCGCCAGTACGGCCGTTCAGCGGGGCCCCGTGCGGGAGCGGGGACATCGGGGATTGAACCGTCTGCCCGGCACCCCGGTCAAGGCTTTCACGGTCAGGGATGTGAACGCAGATCAGCGATTCGAACGATTTTGCTTGCTCTTGACCTACGCGGTCGTTGTCGCCGACGTGACGGCGGACACACGATGAGCGGGCACTTCGTCAGGTTGCACAGAGAGCACCGCGCAGGGAACGCTGCGCGGCGAACGAGGAACGCCGCACGGGTTGCGGGCCCGTGCGGCGAAGAAGGGGAGGCTCATCGCATCAGCCGCCTACCGCATCAGCTCGCCCGCGTTGACCAGGAGCGACTGTCCGGTGATCGCCCGCGCCCGGTCCGAGGCCAGGAAGGTGACGGCCTCGGCGACATCGCCGTCGGTGGCCGGTTCCGGGAGCGCCATGCGTTCGGTGAGCCTGCCCAGCACCTCGGCCTCGGGCACCCCCTCGCTGTGCGCCGTGAACCGTACGAACGCCTGCACCGGCGGCCCCCACATCCAGCCCGGCAGCACCGTGTTCACCCTGATCCGGTGCGGGCCCAGCTCCTGCGCCATGGAGTACATGGCCGAGGTGAGCGCCCCCTTCGAGGCCGCGTACGCCGCCTGCTGGACCTGGGTCGGCGCGGCCACCGAGGACTGCGTACCGATGATCACCACCGAGCCGCCGCGCTCCTTGAGGGCGGGCAGACAGGCGCGGGTCATCCGCAGCGTGCCGAGCAGATTGACGTCGATCACCGACTGCCAGGTGGCGAAGTCGGCGCCCTCGATCCCGCCGAAGTAGCTGTCCCGGGCGGCGACATGGACCACCGCGTCGATCCGCCCGAACCGCTCAAGGGCCAGCGCGGCGAGCGCCTCGCACTGCGCCTCGTCGGTGATGTCGGTGGCCAGCTGGGCGGTGTGCCGGCCGTCCGGGTCGATCTCGGCCGCCGACTTGGCGAGATTCGCGGCGGTGCGCGCCCCGAGCACCGCGTCGCCGCCGTCCCGTACGACCGCCGCCGCGACCCGGTGCCCGAGCCCGGCACCCACCCCGGAAACGATGACGGTCTTCCCCGCTAACAACATCGGCGGCCTCCCGGCTCTGGCAGATCTCCTGACGGGGCGTCAGAGTAGGACGCCGCTGCGGAGTACGGAAGGGGAACGGCATGAGCGACGAGACGCGGAGCGACACCTATGCCGAACTGGCCGCGCTGGGGCCGTACGGCGTCCATCCCGGCCACGCGCTGATCACCATGGTGGAACCGCACCCGGGCCATGAGTACGCCTACAACCGCTGGTACGAGGACGACCACTACTACGCGGGCGCGATGGCGATGCCCTGGATGTTCGCCGGGCGCCGCTGGGTGGCCACCCGGGAGCTCCAGGAACTGCGCTACCCGGAGGCGTCCGCGGTCGCGCAGCCCGTCACGGCGGGCTGCTACCTGTCGACGTACTGGGTGACGGACGGACGCTACGACGACCACATGCGGTGGACCGTCGGCATCAACCGGAGGCTCAACCGGGACGGCCGGGTCCACCAGGGCCGGACCCATGTGTTCACCGCGTTCCAGGACCACGAGGCGACGGTCTACCGGGACGGTGCCGCCGGGCCCCGGGACTTTCACGCCCTGGACCACCCCTACCGGGGGCTGGTCCTCCAGGTGATCGACGCGGAGGGGGACGGCGAGGGAGGCGGCGAGGGAGGCGGCGCGCGGGGCGAGTTGCTGGAGTGGCTGCGGGCGCGGCATCTGCCCGAGCGGCTGGCCGGCTCGCCCGCGGCGATGGTGACCGTCTTCCGGCCCACGCCGCTGCCGGGCGACCGGATGAGCTATGTGAAGCAGGTCGAGGGGGTCGACACCCGGCTGACCCTGCTGTGGTTCCTCCAGGAGGACCCGAGGGAGTGCTGGAACGAGCACTTCACCGGGCTCGACGCGGCGGTCACGGAATCCGGCCTGGGGCGGGTGGAGCTGGTGGCGCCGTTCATCCCGACGGTGCCGGGGACCGACCTGTACGTGGATCAGCTCCGCTGACCGGCTTCACCGGGCGGTCGCGATCGCCCGGCTTCCCGTCGGATCGGGCACCGAGCCCCCTCGGCCAGGACGGCGGACCAGTCGAGAGGGCTGACGGCAGCACCGGATCCGGCGCCGCGATGCGAACGGTAAATCATCGGTCAGGCGTCGACCGCACCCTTGCCGACATCGCGCACGAATGCGTTCCAGGCGGCGGGGACGAACGTGATCGAGGGGCCCTCGGGGGCCTTCGAGTCACGTACCGCAATTGCCTGCGTGAGAGGGGACTTGACTTCGACGCAGGCGCCGTTGCCCCCGGAATACGAGGACTTCGTCCACTTGTCCGTAGCACCCTGACGAATGGCCATGTTCACTCCGGTTCAAAGAGTCGCGTGTATGACACCAACAGTTTTCCGGTTGGTGTGATCGACGCTACTCGCCAAGCTCCCTGCGCGAAGGGGGCGTTCACTCGACCGAGTGGTATATACCAAGTAGATCTTACGCTCGGGGTGGGCGTCGGTGTACCTTGCCGCCACCCACCCCGTGACATCACTTCATTCACCGCATTCCGGACCTTACGGGCCGTCCGGTATTCAGCTGACGCCGGGCCGGGTGTAGTCCTTCACGATCTCGGTGATGAAGTGCCGGGTCTGTTCCACATTCAGCGCCTGCGCCCGCAGGTGTTCGTACATGACGCTGTACCGCTGAACGTCATTGGATTTCTCCAGATAGAGATCGCTGGTGACGCCCTCGATGTAGACGACGCTGGAATCGGCGGCGTCCGGGAATTCCAGAATGGCGTACTGCCCGTTGATACCGGGGTGCGCGCCCATGTCGAACGGCAGCACCTGCACGGTGACATGCGGCAGCTGGGAGAGCTCGATCAGTTGCTCCAGCTGTTCGATCATCACCTGCTTGCTGCCGACCAGCCGGCGCAGCGCGGACTCGTCGATGACCGCCCACAGCCGCAGCGGATGCTCGGGATCGGTGATCCGGTCCTGGCGTCGGGCCCGGACGCTGACGCGCTTGTCGATGTCGCTCGGCGGGGCCTCCGGCAGCGCTCCGTTGATCAGCGCCTCGGCATAGCTCCGCGTCTGCAACAGACCCGGGACCACCTGGGGTTCGTACACCCGCAGCGATTCGGCATCGGTCTCCAGACCGATGTAGACGCTGTACGGGATGTCGCCGAACGCGTGCCACCAGCCCTGCTGGCGCGAATCCTTGGCCATCTGCATGAGCGAGTCGACGATCCTGACGTCCTCGACCTCGTACACCCTGCAGAGGTCGCGGACATCGCGCTGGCTGATGGAGCGGCGGCCGTTCTCCAGGCGGCTGATCTTCGACTGCGAGACCAGCAGCTGCTCCGCCACCTCCTCGGCCGTCATGCCCTTGAGTTCGCGCAGGCGGCGCAATTCCTGGCCCAACCGGCGTCGTCTGACGGTGGGATTGACGTTGGTCGGCACGGAAACGGCACCTCCGGCTATGTAGCTGTGCGTATCTACTGCTCAGCAGATTGCCACCCCCGGCCCCGGCCGCGCTGGGAAATGGCCACAAGCAAGCGCGCGGGGCAGCCGTGGTTTCCGGCTGCCCCGCGCTTGGTGCGGCTCCCGAACCGGGTCTTGGGGACGACGGTGCGGCGGTATTCGGTTGGTGCTGCCGTGCGGTGCTCAAGGCGTCGGCGCGCCCGGGGCCGCTAGTGGGCCGCGGTGTGTGCCATGCTGCCGCGGCGTGACTGCGACTGCACTTGCGGTTGCAACGGAACTCCGGCCGCCTGGTTGCGGCGCGGCTGTGCGACCGCCCCGTTCTGGACGTCCATCACGGCATGCGCCACGAGTCCGCCCATGGGGTCGTGTCTGATCAGGTCCCGGAGCCTGGAGCGTGATGAACGCCCCTCGTTCCCGGGATACAGGTGCTTGCCGAGTCCGACCGCGTGGGCCAGCGCGGCGAGCGCCGCGGTCCGCGGGTCCGGCGGTACGCCGGTGCGGATCGCACTGTCCAGCCTGGCTCTGATGTCCCGGCTGATTGCCGTGTCCGTCGCCTGGTAGCGAGTCGTCGGCAGCACTCCGCACATCTGGCCCGCCACGGCATGCACCATGCCGCATCGCTCCAGATGAGCGAGGTAGATCTGACGCAGCCCCAGCCGGGGCCCGCCAATCCAGTGGACCGCCCGAACCGGGCTGCCGCGTCGCCGCAGCAGTTCCAGCGCGGAGTCCAGAGTCGGATCTCCTGTCGGCCGTGGCATCACCACGGCGATACGATCCCCGTCAGGGGCTATCCGTCCTGCCAGAGCCAGCTCCACTAGCTGAGCCCCGGCGAGGCCGAGGTCGAGCGACTGCGGCTGCGCTGTGGTACCCGTGGTCGGGTCCAGAGCGAGCAGCAGAAGCTCCTCCGGAATTGTTCTGCGGCTCCTGCCCATCCATGCCTCCCCGCGTGGATGAATGACAGGGTGACCCCTCTCACATTGGTCTGTCGAGAGTGCCTGGGTGCTTTGTACGGGAACCAGTAGGTATGTCGTTCTCGTCTAGCAGCCGGGCCGGTGGTTCACACAGGACACTGGTAGATGGTTCGGACAGCGCGGGGGTGTCCCCCGTGCCGCATGGAGGAGGCATCGGTGGCGGGCGAGTCCCCCGACAAGTCGGAGCAGCAGAAGTCGTCGGGTACGGCTCGGAGCGAAAGCGATCCGCGGCTTGCCGTCTTCCGTGAAACGTCCGCCGATGACGCGGTCGCCGGGAACGGAAGCGGAAAGACGGACACGGCCACGGCGGTCTTCCGTACGGACGCGGTCGCCGGGGCCGACGAGGGCGCAAAGTCGGACACGGCCACGGCCGTCTTCCGCGCGATGCCGTCCGAGGACGGCGAGGGCGACGACGGCGAGAACGGTGACCGCGTGGACGGCGCGGACGGCGCGGTCGCGGACGGCGCGGAAGCCGATGCGGATACGGCGGCTTCCGCGGATTCGGCGGATTCGGCGACCGAGGGCTCCGGGAGCACTGACGGCGCTGTGGGCGCCGAGGAGACCGAAGAGGCCGCGGGGGCCCGGAAGGCCGCCGACGCTCCGCAGGAGGCGCCTGAGGCCTCTGAGGACGCGGATGCGGCTGAGGCGGCGGATGCACCGGAGACCGCGGAGGCGGCCGAGGCCGCTGATGAGCCCGAGGCCGCTGATGAGCCCGAGGGCGACGCGGACGATGCGGGCGACGCGGCGGAGGCCGCCGAGAGCTCCGAGGGCGCTGGGGAGGGCGATGCGCGGCTGCGTGCGGCCGTCGCCGCCTGGGTGTCGAAGGACGACGACGAGGCCGCGGAGGACCCGGAGGCGGACGACGTAACTCCGGAAACGGCGAGTGCGTCGGCCGATGCCGGTGGCGATGCCGAGTCCGAGTCCGGGGCTGATGGCGACGCGGAGGCCGACGCGGACGAGCCGTCCGGTGACGCGTCCGACGACTCCGACGACTCCGACGACGACAAGGCTTCCTCCGCCGAGGAGAAGAAGGCCGAGGAGAAGAAGGCCGAGGAGAAGAAGGCCGAGGAGAAGAAGGCCGAGGAGAAGAAGGCCGACGCCGAGGACGCCGACGCGGCCGGGGACAAGGGCGGGATCGATCAGCCGACCGCCATCTTCAGGGCGCCCGCCGCACCCAAGGTCGACCAGCCGACGACCGCGCTGAAGATCCTCCCGTCCGAGCCGAAGTCCGAGTCGGCCGCCGAGCGGACCAGCAAGTTCGTACCCCTGCGCGGGGACGACGTACGGCCGACGCCGACGCCCGCGCCCCGTAAGCCGGAGGCTCCCGCCGCGCTGACCACCGCCGAGCGGACCACGCAGCAGCCGATGCCGCCGAAGCCGCCGCTCGACCTGCTGGCCGAGCTGACGAACACACCCCCGCCGCCGGAGACCCCGGTCCGCACCGCCGTCCGCAGGGTCAAGATCTGGACCCCGCTGGTACTGCTCCTCTTGATCGTCTTTGCGATCGTGCAGGCGGTGCGGCCGCTCCCGAAGCCCGGGCTCCAGATGTCGGCGAAGGACACGTACACCTTCAAGGGCAGCAAGCCGTCCCTGCCGTGGCCCAACGAGGGCCAGGGCTACATGGCGGCGACCGGTCTGGGCCAGGTGGACTCGTTCGGCGAGCAGAAGGCCGTGCCGATCGGCAGTGTGGCCAAGGCGATGACCGCGTACATCGTGCTCAAGGACCACCCGCTGAAGAAGGGCGAGAAGGGCCCGTCCATCGAGATCGACGCCAAGGCGGAGTCGGACGGCAAGCTCGACGCGGAGGGCGAGTCGACCCTCAACACCGTGGCGGTCGGCGACAAGCTCACCGAGCAGGAAGCCCTCTCGGCCATAATGATCCCGTCCGCGAACAACATCGCGAGGCTGCTGGCACGCTGGGACGCCGGGTCCGAGGAAGCGTTCGTCAAGAAGATGAACGAGACCGCCAAGTCGCTCGGCATGAAGAACACCACGTACACCGACCCGTCCGGACTCAACGCCACCACGGTGAGCTCGGCCGAGGACCAGGTGAAGCTGGGGCAGAAGCTGGTGGAGATCCCGGCGCTGATGGAGATCACCAAGCTGCCGTCGTGGACCGACCCGTCGGGCAAGAACTGGCGGAACTACAACACCCTCGTCCCGTACAACGGTGCGCTCGGCATCAAGACCGGCTCCACCAGCAAGGCCGGCGGCAACCTGCTCTTCGCCGCCCACAAGATGGTCGGCGGCACCGACCAGCTGATCGTCGGCGCCGTGCTGGGCCAGCACAAGCCCGCCATCATCGACACCGTGAACGCGGTGAGCAAGGAAGTGATGGTCGCGACGCAGGACCTGCTGGAGGGGGCCAAGGTCGTGAAGAAGGGCGACGTCGTCGGCAGCGTCGCGGACGGCTTCGGCGGCACCGTCCCCGTGGTCGCGACCAGGGACGTCTCCGCGGTCGGCTGGCCCGGTCTCACGGTCAGGATCGAACTGACCGACGACGGGAGGACGATCCCGAACTCGGCGGCGGCCGGCACCCACGTCGGCACCCTCACCGTGGGCGAGGGCACCAGCCAGGTGAAGGTGCCCGTCGCGCTGCAGAGCGATCTGACCGAACCCACCTTCGGCGACAAGCTGACCCGGATCAGCTGACCGGCCCGGTGGCCGGAACGGCCCGATGACGGAAGGGGGTGCCGATCCCGGCGCCCCCTTTCGTACTGCTCGTACTGCGTACGTGTTAGCGTCCCGAGGCAACTCGATGACGCTGGGACGGCGTCCTCACGGGTGCACGGGGGACGGGGCGCAGGCAGGCGGATCCGGGGAGACGGGGAGAGCCGTAGTGACCACCGCGGAGCCGGGGCCCGGCCATGGGGCGGCCGAGAGCACGGGCATGAGGGGCAGCGACATCGGCGGCAACGGCGGGGGGAGCACACGGACGGCCGCGCCCGTCCGGCAGGACACGGGGGCCGCGGACGCCTCCGGGCCGCGCACCGACCCGTCGCGCCGGGCCCGTACCGAACGGCTGCTGCGGCATCCGGTGACGATCGCGACGGCAGCCGCCGCGATCACCCACCTGCTCTGGTTCTTCTTCTTCGCGAACAGCGGCGGCGACCTCGCGGCGCAGGACGCCTGGGCGGAATTCGTCGGCCGGCATCCCGGTACGGCGTACAACCTCGCCTGGTACGGGGGCATGCACCCCGTCTCGTACAGCGTCGTCTCGCCGTATCTGATGTCGGTGCTCGGTGTGCGTACGACGATGATGATCGCCGGGACCGTGTCGGCGGCGCTGACCGCGCTGATCCTGGTCCGGGTGCGGGCCGTCCGCAATCCGCTGGCCTGCTCGCTCGCCGGGGTGTTCGCGTACCTGTGCAACGCGCTGTCGGGGCGGGTGACGTTCGGGCTCGGGATGATGTTCGCGGTGGGGGCGACGGCCGCGGTGTTCTGCTGGCCCCACCGCTGGCGCCACAAGCGGTGGGCGAAGGCCGCCGTCGCCGCGCCGCTCGCCGGGCTCGCGACCGCGAGCAGCCCCGTGGCCGGGCTGTTCCTGGGCGTGGTCGCCGCCGCGCTGTTCCTGAACAAGCGGCGCCCCGGCGCCTACGCGCTGGGCCTGGCCCCGGTCGCGGTGGTGGCGCTGTCCGCGTGGCTGTTCCCGTTCTCCGGTACGCAGCCGATGTCGATCGCCACGCTCTCGCTGCCGTTCATCTTCTCGGTCCTCGCCTTCGTCCTCGTACCGCGCGACTGGAAGACGGTCCGCACCGCCGCCGCCGTGTACGGCGTCGGGACGCTGCTGACCTACTTCATCGACTCGCAGATCGGCTCGAACATCACGCGGATGGCGATGCTCTTCGCCGGAGTGGTGTTCCTCGCCGCGCTGCCATACACCACGCCGCGCTCCCGGCGCTGGTACGCGCTGATCATCGCGTTCGCCGGACTGAACTTCTGGATCGGCTACAAGGGCGTCGACGACATCGTCCGCACCGCCCCCACCGCCTCCTGGGCGCGCGAGCTGGCCCCGCTGGTCAACGAGCTCCAGGAGGTCGGCGCCGAGCGGGGCCGGGTCGAGGTCGTGCCCGCGAGCAGCCACCGGGAGGCGTCCGCGCTCGCGCCGTACGTCAACCTCGCCCGGGGCTGGAACCGGCAGGCGGACATGAAGCGCAACCCGCTCTTCTACGACGACACCCTGGACAGCGCCAACTACCGCCAGTGGCTCGACCGCTGGGCGGTGCACTACGTGGTGCTGCCCAAGGGGACGCCGGACTCCAGCGGCGCGGTGCAGGAGGCGCAGCTGGTCGACGACGGGCTGCCGTATCTGAAACCGGTGTGGTCCGACGCCAACTGGCGGCTCTTCGAGGTGGACGACCCGGTGCCGCTGGCCGATCCGCCGGCCACGGTGGACCGGGCCGAGGCGGGCGAGCTGACCATCCATGTGAAGACGCCGGGCCGGATCCTGATCCGTGTCCCGTACTCGCGCTGGCTCGCCGTGGTCGACAGCGAGGGCCGGGGCGTGGAGCGGCCGCAGGAGACCGAGGAGTCCAAGCAGCGCGAGGACGAGAGCACGCCGCGGACCTTCGTCAACACCAACGGCTGTCTGTTCAAGGTCGAGGAGGACGCGGACGGCGACGAGTGGACGGAACTGCTCGCGCCGCGGCCGGGCGTGTACCGGCTGGCCGCCCCGTACCAGCTGTCACCCGGCACGCCGTGCCCGGAGGAACTGCGCTGACCCCGCGCCGCCGCCGGGTGCGGCGCGGGGGTCGTGGGACCGACGGGTCCTGCTACAGGCGCTTGGCGCTGCGCAGCGTCGCCGCGTAGTAGCCGTTCCCGTCCAGACGGGACGTGCCGCCCTTGTCGCCGATGGTCGGGCCGTTGGCCTCCTCGCGGCTGGAGATGAAGATCTTGTGGCCCTCGGAGTCGTGCCCGACGTACATGCCGACGTGGTCCAGACGCTCCTTGGTGCGCTGGTCGAGCTTGAAGAAGACCAGGTCACCGGGTTGCAGCACGTCGATGTTCTTCGGCCGGTCGGCCGATGTGATGCCCTTCAGGTCGATCACGTCGGTGCCGCGGTCGGAGCGGGCCATGCCGTTGGCGGTACGCGGCAGGCCGTCGCCGGACTTGTCGGTGGCCATCAGCGGGTAGCGGGCCCGGTAGCCGAACACCGTACGGATGTAGCCCGAGCAGTCCATGGAGCGGGCGCGCTCGGTGCGGGGCTGCATCGTCATGCCGTTGCGGAAGGTGTACGGGATGCCGAGGTAGTCGTAGAAGTCGGACTCCTCCAGCCGCAGGTCGTTGCCCTCGCTGCCGTTGGGGTTCAGCGGACCGAAGTTGGCGTCACCGGCGTACGGGACACCCTCGTCGTCCTTCTTGACCGGGGCCTCGGCGATGTACTGGAAGGCGGTGGCGAAGAGGTCGTCCTCCTCGCTGCCGAAGAACTCCTTGAACCAGTCCTTGAACCACTTCTCGTTCTCGGCGCCCTTCTTCCACTGGTACGGCATCAGCCGCACCCAGTCCTCGGTGACGACCTTGGACGCGGTGGTGCTGGGCTCGGTGAAGGTACGGCTGGGGCCGGTGAGGGTGGCGGTGCGGGCGCCGTCCGTGAAGGTGGCGAGGACCTCGCCGTCGGTGCCGCGCAGCAGGGTGCGTTCCGGGTTGCGCAGCCGTTCCCAGCGCTGCTCACCGGACTTCAGGTTCGACGACCTCAGCGCCGGATTGTCGGTGACGGCCTGCACGGCGGGGGCCTTGGCCTGTTCGTCCTTGCGCAGTTCCACGGTGAGGTAGGCACTGCCCGCGAGCAGAGCGGTCACCGTGACGGCGTGCAGCACCTGACGGGGGCGGCGCTTGGTCTTGGCACTCATGAGTCAGTCAGCTCCGGAAGGTTCGGGTCAGACGGTCGGCAGCGCGCCGAGCAGGATTCCTGCGGTGAGAACGACATAGGCCATGAGCGTCACCGAGCCGGTCGCCAGCAGGGTCGCGCCCTTGGGCTGGCGGACGAGCTGGTACGCGATCAGGCCGGGGACGATGAAGCCCAGGGTCTGGTTGGTGTACATCAGCGGGAACTCGATCGACAGCACGATCATCAGCGTCGCCTGGAAGATGACACCGGTGAGGACGACGGTGGAGAACAGCCGCTTGCCGTAGAGGATCACGACCTTCTGGAGGCCGAGCACCGCTACGTACGTCAGCACGGTCACACCGACCACCATGGCCGCGCGCTGGAGGTCCTCGACGAGGGTGAGCGCCAGCCAGCCCGGGGTGATCATCCCGCCGGGGGAGAGGTTGGTCGTCAGGTAGCAGACCAGCGAGAACATCAGCCCCAGGGCGATGCCTATGGCGGCAATCTCGGGGGTGAGGACGGAGGGGATCAACGGGGCTCTCCTGGGTATTCCTGCTGGGCCGGGTGTTCCTGTCGCGCCGGGCGTTCCTCAGCCGGGGCGGGCGGCAGAACGGGCTCGAACAGACCGCGTACGCGAGGCGCGGCGGGCGGCTGCTCGGCCGGGGAATCCGGACTCCGGTGCGGTGACTCGTGCTGGTTCTGCGGGTGGCTCTGCGGCTGTGGGCGCGGCTGCGGGTGGTTCTGCTGTTGCGGGCGCGGGGGCTGCTGGTAGCGGGCCTCGTACGCCTCGGGGTACGGCTGGTACGGGTCGATGTGCGGGGTGTAGCGGGGGAGCGCCAGGGTTTCGTCGTGCCGCGGCTGCTGCTGGTGGGGCTGCTGGGGCCGGGGCGACTGCTGGCGCTGGGTCGGGACCGTCGGGAAGAGGGAGACGGTCGGGGTGCCGACCGGGTGGTCGGCCGGATTCCCGGCCGGGTCGGTGACATCGGCCGCCTCCGGGGCCGGCGCGGGGCCGGCGGGAGCGGGGCCGGACTGCCGGTCCGGGGCCTCGTCCAGGACCTCGTCCGGGGTCTCGTCGGCCGGCAGCTCGGCGAGGTGTTCGAGCAGCAGCTCGCCCTGGCCGTGGATGTTGCCGATCGCGACCAGCGAGGACTCCGGCCCGAGGTGCCCGAGCAGCTCGTTCATGAACTCTTCGGGATCGCGCTTGTCGCCGCCGAGATCGACCGCGGTGTGGCGCCACTCGGAGGGGATCGCGTCGATGGCGCTCTTCGCCGGGTGACCGATCACGAACACCTTCTCCGGCTGGAGATCGGGGATGATCTGCCCCATCTGGCCGTTGCGCTCGACCCGGTCGGGGCGGCAGTTGATCACCACGTTCAGCGGGCGGTGGATCGCGCCCAGGTCGAGCAGCTGGTTGATGTTCATCAGCGTCGACTCGGGGTCGTTGGCCGCGAAGACGTTGGCGAAGCGCAGCCGCTTGTCGTCGTGGGTGCGGTACCGCTCGACCGAGAGGACACCCGGGTCCGGCGGGGCGTCGTACATGCCCTGGAGCGCCGTCTGCCGGTCCACGCCGAGGAGTTCGGCGACGGTCAGCGCGATCGCCACGTTCTCCTTGAACGTGAACCAGCTGAAGCCGCGCAGCTCCTCGTCGCTCACCGTCTCCGGGTCCGCGTAGATCAGCTTGCAGTCCCGGGCGTCCGCCTCCTCCTGGAGGATGTGGAAGCGGTCCTGCTCGGCGGTGACACAGATGCCGCCCTCCGGCATGGAGCGGCACAGCGAGCGGGCCACGTCGTCGAGCGTGGGGCCCATCTCGGCCAGGTGGTCCTCACGCACGTTGCACAGCACGCCGATCGTCGACCGGATCAGCTTGGACTGGTTGATCTCCTGGAGCGCCGGCATGACCGCCATGCACTCGATGACCAGCGCGTCCGGGTTGTAGGAGGCCGCGCGCCGCACGATGCCGATCTGCTCCACGACATTGGCGATGCCGAACTTGCGGTAGACCGGCTCCTCGGTGGCGTCCGGGTGGATGAAGCGGGCCGCGGTACCGGTCGTCTTGGCGACGGTGACCAGGTCGCCGCCGCGCAGGGCGCCCGCGCACAGGCGGGTGATGGAGCTCTTGCCGCGGATGCCGTTGATCAGCACCCGGGTGGGTATGCGCTCCAGATTGGTGAAGTGGCGCCGTTGTTCGACGATGCCGGAGATCAGGAGGATCGCACAGCACACGACGAGCACGCCGTAGAGGAAGAGCACGGCCGTTCAGTTCCTTCCGACCAGGGGAGCGCTGTCGCGTCTGCGCTGCTCCTGGAGCTGCTGCCGGACAATTTCCAGACTGCGGGTGACCGCGCCGACCTCGTCGTGGTGGTGCGGGAAGAGCACGGTGCGGCGGTCGCCGTCGGCCAGCGACTCGGCCTTCCCGGCCAGTTCGCGCAGCGGACGTACGACCACGATGTACAGCCAGCCGAGGCAGGCCACGGCAGCGGTGACGCCGAGCAGACCGGCGAGAACGGTGCGGTTCTGCAGGCTGTACTCGGGGATGTCGAGGCCGGACGCGGGCTGCCAGCTGACCACCGTCCAGCGGAGCTGCTTCGCGGCGCCGCCACCGGCGAAGGGCGCGGCGGCGGAGACCTGGACGCCGTCGCCGTCGCGGTAGACGACGGCGCCCGCGGGGGCGTTCATGCCGACCCGCTGGTTGGTGCCGGAGACCAGCTCGTCCAGCCGCTCGGGCAGGGAGTCGAAGGCGAGGTAGCCGGTGTTGCCGCCGATGACCCGGTGTTCGCTGTCGACCACCCGGACCTGGCCGAGCCCGGGGCGCTTGAGCAGCGCGTTGATGAAGTCGATCCGGAACTCGCCGATGACCATGGCGCCGTTGCGGCCGGGGATCTCCGCGTACCCGGCGACGGTGGGCTCCTTGCCGGACTCGTTGAGGACGGTGATGGGCTGGGAGAGCGGCTTGCCCTTGGAACCGGCGGGCAGCGCGTGCGGCTTCTCGCCCGCGCGGGCCTGGACGGTGCCGTCGGCGGAGCGTACGTAGATCGAGCGGTAGCGCTGGTGCTCGACGCGGGTGCGCTCCAGGACCTTCTCCATGTCGTCGGGCGAGGTGCGGTTGCCGATCAGCGAGGCGACGGACACCAGGTCGGCGTGGCCCTCGTTGAGCGCGCGCCGGACCCGGTCGGAGATGGTGTGGGTGCGCTCGCGCTGGTCGCTGACGACCTGCTCCGGCACGGCGACGGTGGAGTCCGCGCGGTTGAAGAGCAGCAGCATCGGTGCGGACCAGGCCAGCAGCAGGACGCCGGAGATGATGATCAGCGCACGGCTGCCGAGCCGGCTCCGGCGGCCGGGGCGGTCCGGGCCGGAACCGGTGTTCCCGGCGGCCCCCGCGTCGGACGGTTCGCCGAGGAGCTGGCGGCGCAGGCGTTCCAGGGCACGCCCGATGCGCGCCGTCTCGCCGAACCGGGGAACGGAGACCGGGCGGGTCAGATCGCCCCGGGTCAGCCGGCGGCTCTCCAGGAACAGCTTCAGCAGCGGCCGTTGCACGGTGCCGAGCAGCAGCGCCACCGCGAGTGCGCCGATGAGCAGCAGGGCGGCGGCGGAGACCAGGCCGAAGAAGGGGCCGGCGACGCGGGTCGGGTCCTCCGCGACATCGACCATGGCGACGACGGTGAGCCCGAGCGAGGTGGCGAGGGTGCCCTCGCCGGGCTGCGGGCCGGCGAGCGCGGCGTAACCGGCGACGGCGCGGTCACCGCGGACGGAGTTGCCGCGCAGGCTGCCGCTGACACCGGGGAAGCCGCCGGAGCCGGGCTCCTTGGCCTTCAGCGGGTGCTGCTCGGTCTTGACGGCGGCCGTCTCGGCGAAGGACTTCAGCTGCTCGGCGGAACGTTTCGCGTCCGCGCGCTGCTTCGCGGTCTTGACCTGCTCCGGCTCCTGGACGCCGTCGCGGCTGAGGATGTGGCCCGTGGTGTCGACGACGGCGATCGAGCGGAACTGGCCCTTGCTGACACCGGGGAAGCGGAGGCTGTTGGAGGCGATCAGCAACTGCTGCGGCCGGTCCGGCCAGGACAGCAGGGCGAAGGCGAGCAGCCTGCTCTCGCCGTTCTGGAGCCGCACGATGCGCGGGCTGAGCCCGTCCTTCTCGGCGAGCTTGCCGGTGTCGACGGCGGTGACGGGGACGTTCTCGCCACGCGCGGCGAGCATCCGGCCGGACTCGATCTCGACGACGGCGGTGCCCGTCCACTTCTGGTAGACGCTGCCGATCTTGTCGAGCACGGCGTCGGGCGAGACCGGATCACCCGCGCTGAAGAGCCCCGCGGTGCGGGTCAGGTCGGTGACGCTCTCGTCGATCGAAGCACGCATGGTGACGGCGCCGTCCTCGGCGAAGTGCTGCTGCGAGGTCAGCACCGCCTCCGGTACGGAGTCCTGGCTCGCCCGTCCCAGCCCGAGGGCGGTGATGCCGGCGAGGGAGAGCAGCAGCGCGGAGAGCACCGCGATGGGGGGCCGAATGCCACCCAGCAGCGACATATCGGCCCGTCGGCGGACCTTGTGCCGCCGCTTCGAGGACGAAGCGGCCATCGTGTTCCCCTTTGACTGTCTGTCTCGGTTCCGGCGTGCTGAACGAGGCACAGCCGTTTGCTGGACATAAATGCTTTGCGGAAGGTTGTGCGGAGAGTAGCGAGTGTGAGATTTCCGACGCTCGTGTCCGGCATGGAACCGCGGCCGTTCCTGGCAGCGCTTCGCAGGTCGGAGGGTTCGCCGGGTGGACGGGGTGGGCCGGACGAGCCGGGAAGGGACGGACCGGATCGGACCGGACGGGACCGGACGGGATCGGACCGGATCGGACTGGTCCACGGGGCCTGATGCGGGCCGGATCCGTTCCGAGCTGGGGCCCGTTCCGAGCTGGGGCCCGTTCCGAGCCGGGGCCCGTTCCGGGCTTCCTCCGGTCGTGCTCCGGCTTACTCCGGGTTCACTCCGGGCTCACTCCGGCAGGTCCTTCAGGGGTCTCAGTCCGTCCTCGACGGCGCCCCGGTTGAGCAGCGTGCCCTGGGTCCGCTGGAAGGCCATCCGGTATCTGGCCCGTTCGGCGTCCGGCAGGTCCTTGCCGTTCTGCAGCGCACCGGCCAGATCCACCAGCCGGTGGTCCTTCACCACCGCCGCGTCGGCCTCCTGCGTACCACCGGTCTCGGCGTCCGGCGGAATCGTCAGCAGTGTCGGTACGTACCGGGCGTCGACGTCCCAGGTGTCACCGCGCTTGTGGAACTCGAACCAGCCGATGACGCCTTCCTCCGTCAGCCCCGACGGCACGTCGTGCCGCGCCACCTGATTGCCCAGGCCGTACGCGATCCACGTGGAGCCGATCTTCTCCATCGGCTGCACCACGTGGGCGTGATGGCCGATCACCAGGTTGATCCCGGTCTCCCGGGCCAGCTTGCGGGCCAGCTGCAGCTGCCCGTTGCTCGGGTCCGGATGGTGCTCGCGGCCCCAGTGGATGCTGAGGATCACCACCTCGGCACCGGCCTTGCGGGCGGCCTTCTCGGCGGCGGCGATCCGCTTGAAGTCGGTCTGGTTGGTCAGCCACGGCTTGTCCGCCGGGACCTCGCGCCCGTTGAAGCCGAAGGAGTAGGAGAGCTGGGCGACCTTCACGCCCTTCACGTCCATGATCAGCGGCTTGGCGGCCTCGGCGCTGTCGCGCGCCGACCCGGTGTGCTTGAGTCCGGCCCCGTCGAGTGCGTCGAGGGTGCGACGTACGCCGGAGGCGCCGTGGTCGAGGGTGTGGTTCGAGGCCGTCGAGCAGGTGTCGTAGCCGACGTCCTTGAGCGCCGTGGTGATCTGCGGCGGCACGGCGAAGTTCGGGAAGCCCTCGAACGGGCCGTCGGGCTTCCCCGCCACCGGCTCGAAGTGGCAGATCGCCAGGTCGGCCTTGCTGATCACGGGTTTGACGCCGGCCATCAGCGGCCGGAAGTCGATCTTCTCCTTGGCGCCCCCGGCACCCTTGCCGCCCGCTGCGGCGTCCTTGCGGCCCTGCTCGGTCAGCTGGGGGTGGATCAGCACGTCGCCTGCCGCGGCGACGGTGAAGGAAGGTCCCTCCTTCGCGTCCGCGGAGTCGCTGTCACCGCCCGGAACCGAACAGCCGGCGAGGGCTGCGAGGAGAAGCACGGGCGCGGTGGCGCGAGCAATGGAGGCGGAAGGCGAGTAGCGGGACACCCCTAATATTTTTATATGCCTATGGTGCGGAATCCGGCGACGAAGGTAACGATCAAGCGAACACTGATCGGTACTGCCGTGACGGTTGTCACTCTGGGGGCCCTCGTGGCCCTTTTTGTACCATTCGGCGTCCGGGGGGTGGATGCCGCGAACGAGGACGGTCGCCCGGGGGGCTCCGCGCCCGGCGACCACGACCGCGTTGATCTCGCGCGCCGCATCACGGACTTCACCACGGACACGGTGGCCCGCAGTGACTACCTTCCGCCGCTGCGTGCCCAGCGCCGTACCGCCGCCGAGGCCGTCGGCCTCTTCCTCGACGGCCGGCGGGCCGAGGCGGGCCGCCGCCTCGAAGACATCGACTTCGGCATCAGGACGTACACCGACACGGCGACCGGCCGCCGGTTCGCGGAGATCTCCGACCGGGCGGCGGAGGGCCGCCGGGGCTGGGGCCGGGTCTACATCGACCTCAGTGCCACGTCCCGCTGGTCGGTCCAGGTGCCGCACCCGGTCGCCGACGCGGGCAGCGAGCAGCTCGGCATCGGAGTGCTGCGGGCCCGGCGGGGCGGCGTACTGGTCATGGCAGGCGCCCACCGCAACGCCGACAAGAAGGGCCGCGCCGACGTGGCCCACCGCAGGGACACCGTGTTCGACGCCGTCTGCGACGAACTGGCCGCACGCCGCCTCCCCGGCCTCCAGGTCCACGGCTTCGCCGACAGCACCGAACCGGACTACGACGTGATCGCCTCGCTCGGCTCGGCGGACAAGGGCCTCCCCACCGCCCGCCGCACCGCGACGGCACTGCGCCGCGAGGGCTTCGCCGTCTGCCGCGCCTGGGTCCGCCGCTGCGCGCTGGAGGGCCGCGGCAACGTGCAGGGCCGGGAGGCGGAGGACCAGGGCGTGCCGTTCCTGCACATGGAGTTCAGCCGCACCGTCCGCGACGACGCGGCCCGGGTACGCCGGGCGGCGGCGGCGATGGCGGCGTCCCTGCCTTCCTGAGCCGGGGCGGTGGTTCGGCTCGCGAAGGGCGGAAACGGTTCGGCGACGGCCGAAGAGTCGCCGATCTAGCGTCCTCCCATGACGGAAACGAAGCACGCCCCCATGACGGAAACGAAGCACGCCCCCATGACGGAAACGAAGCACGCCCCCATTGCTCCCGGCACCCCCGTGCTGTTGCCGGATGACAGCCCGGACGACACCCCCGGCGGCAGTCCGGACGGGACCTTCGGCGACGCCTCGGGCGGCAGTCCGGACGGGACCTTCGGCGGCGCCTCGGGCGGCAGCCCGGATGGGACCTCCGGCGGCGCCTCGGGCGGCAGCCCGGATGGGACCTCCGGCGACGCCTCGGGCGGCAGTCCGGACGGGACCTTCGGCGGCGCCCCCGGCGGCAGCCCGGATGGGACCTCCGGCGACGCCCCCGGCGGCAGCCCGGACAAGACCTCCGACGACACCCCGGCGACGGACGATCGCGACCCCGCGCAGCTCCTGACGGCCATGGTCGACCGCGTCCTGGCCCTCGCCGCGACCTGGACCGCCTGGGACGGCCGCCCCGTCCCCGCGGGGGACCGGCTCTACACCCCGCACAAGGCGATCCGCCGCGTCGCCGACCACATGGTCGACCACCTCGCGGAGATGGAGGCCCGGCTCGTCGGCGAGGAGACGCAGCCCGACCACTGGCACGCCTCGGCGACCACCACCGCGGCCGACCTCGCCCCCTTCACCGGAGCCGACCTCGACGAGGCACGCAGCCGGCTCACCCGCCTGGCCAGGATCTGGGCGAACCGCCTGGACGCCCTGACACCCGACGAGCTCGACCGCTCGGCCGGAACGGGCTGGACCTTCCGCCAACTCGCCTTCCACGTGGCCGAGTCGGAGTATTACGCGGAGTCCGTGGGGGACCTGACGCACCCTCTGCGCTCCTTCGGCGCCGTGTGATCCGGCGACGCGGCCGAAGCCGCGCGGAACGGCCGGCCTTCCGTACGCGGGACGAGCGCATGTGACCTGGGTCATGCCCTCCGGGAGATGAATTCATGTGCCACCACTGGTCATACGAGTACAACATCCTGAACGAGGAGGGCTCGTCATGACCCACACGATCGCCGCCGGTACCCATGAAGCCCGCTCCACCGACGCGTCCCGCCCCACCGGCATCCCGCAGGACCGGGGCGCACAGGACGCACCACGAACGGCCCGACACGGTCTGCTGATCGCCGGCATGGTGGCGGGTCCGCTGTTCCTGGGTGTGGCCACTGTTCAGGGACTCGCACGTGAGGGCTTCGACTTCACCCGCAACGCGTTCAGCCAGCTCGCCCTCGGTGGGCCCGGCTGGGTCCAGACGGCCAACTTCGTGCTCACCGCCGCGTTGTTGCTGGCCGGTGCGTTCGGGATGCGCCGACTGCTGACAGGGGGCGCGGGCGAGAGATGGGTGCCGGCGCTGATCGGTGTCTTCGGGGCTTCGTTCCTGGCCGCCGCGGTGTTCCGTGCCGACGCCGGGGCCGGATTCCCCGTCGGTTCCCCGGAGACCGGCTCGCTGAGCGGACACGGGGCCGTCCACATGTTCAGCGGCATGATCGGCTACCTCGCGCTGTGCGCCGCGTTCGTCATCCTGGCCCGCCCCCTCGCCGCCAGGGGCCACCGGGGCTGGGCCCCGGCCTCCCGCCTCGCCCCCGTCCTCGTCCTCGCGGGCTTCGCGGCCTCCGGCTCCTACGTCCTCGCCTTCACCGCCGGAGCGGGCTTCGGCCTCTGCTGGCTGACCGCTGTGACGGCCCGACTGCGCGCCGGTACGGTGACGGACGAGCGCCCGGGACGTATGCAGGGCTGACCATGGTTCACGGAACTGACGACCGGTCAACGCGCAACGGGGGCGGCACGGGCATGGACGCAAGCACCGAAGCGGGCACGAGCGGAGCCGCGACAGGACCCGCCCCCTCGCCGACACATGCGCCGACATGTGCGCCGACAGCCGCAGCGGCGCGCACGGTGATGTCCGCCGTGCGGGCCGGGGACGCGGATGCCCTGGCGGCCCAGCTCTCCGCGGGCGCCGACCCCGACGTACGAGATGAGCACGGAACTCCCGCACTGTGCCTGGCGATAGAGGCGTACGCCGACGAAGTCGTCCGCCTGCTCGTCACATACGGCGCCGACCCCGACCGGTGCGGACCGGACGGCGTACCACCGCTGCGCAAGGCCGTCGACTCGGGCTCGCCCGCGGTGGTCGGGGCCGTGCTGCACGACGCCGCCGAGTGGCGCCGGCACCGCGAGGCCGAACTGCTGGCCGCGCGGAGCCTCGCCAGGCACTGGTACGAGGCGGGCGCCGAGACGGAACTGCGGCGCCGTACGGGTGCACAGGGCGCGGTTGTCCGTACCCGCGTCCAGGACGACGAGTACACCGGGGTCGACGCGTTCTCCCTCGGCGGGGCGACCGTACGCGACGGGCATGCGGCGATCCTGACGGACCTGGAGAAGGCGCTCGGACTCCACACCTCCTTCGAGGAGTTGCTGGACCGGGCGCTGACCCGCCCCGACCAGGAACACGCGGCCTGGACGGCCTCCACCCTCCTGCTGTCCCACCGCCGCGACCGGCAGACCTGGGACGCCGCGGCGCTCCTGCTTATCGACCCGGACCCGGTGCACCGCCTGTTCGGCGCCGAAGTGCTGCGCCTCACCCACCTGTTCGACGAGGGCGAGGAGGACCGGTTCGCGGCCCCCGCGCTGGAACTGTTCCTGGACCGGTCGGCCGAGGAGACGGACGACGCGGTGCTCACCGAGCTGCTGACCGGCCTCGCCGATCACGCCGACCCGCACGGCGACGAGGCCCTGCTGACCCACGCCGCTCATCCCGATCCGAGAGTCCGGCACGCGGTGGCTTCCGGTTTCGGCAGATTGTCACCGGCCTTCTCCGCCACGGTCCGCAAGGCGCTGCTCGACCTGATGTCCGACCCGGACGCGGGGGTCCGGCAGGGCGCCTGCCGCAGGGTCGCCGACGGCAGGGACCGCGCCCCCGAACTGGCCGAGGCGATGGCCGCCCTGCTGGACGACACGAGCCGGCCGGTCCGGGTCGCCGCCGTGCACGGCCTCGCCCGCCATGACGACGAACGGTGCGTGGAAGGAGCCCGCCGCCTTCCGCCCGCACCGCCGGGAACGTCGTACGAGTACGACCTCGACGAAGTGTGGCGGTACGAACGGCGGCGCGACGGCCGCTGACACGGAGGCGCTATTGCGCGGAGCCGCGGGAGTATGGGGCGAGAGTGTCGCGCAGATGGTTACCGGGGCCCCGCAGGAACAGGGCGCTCAGCTCGCCGGTGGGGGTGCACATGGGGCGTCCGTCCTGGGCGGGATCGTCGTCGGCGGGCGGGTACTCGTCCATGCGCTCGTACGGGATGATCACGTAAGGAGCACCGGAGTCCGGCTCGGGAGCGCACTGCCACTGGGTGCCGTGGAGCCGGTTGTGGACCTCGCCGAGGTACCAGGCGGCCACCTGCACCGACGCCGTGCCCTTGTTCTCCTCGAAGTCCTCGTAGGTCGTGAAGCCTCGCAGGATGAGCTGTTCCAGGTGATCGAGGGATGACGCACCGAAGTCCCACGTCCCGGGCGAGGCGTCCCCGGAGGCACACAGGGCCTCGGGGAAGGCGGCGCGCTGCGCATCCAGCCATGCCGCCAGGCGCGGATTGTCGGCGTACTCCCGCTCCCGGGCCTCCTGCTCCTCTTCCTCCCGCGGCTCGTCGGGCTCCTCGTAACGGTCGAGGGTGTCACGCAGGTGCCTGCCGGGACCGTCCGTGAACAGGGCGGACAGCTCACCGAGGGGAGAGCACCGCGGGCGGCCGTCCCGGTCGGAGCCGTCGGCCGGCGGGGGGAAGTCCTCGATCCGCTCGTACGGAATGATCACGTAAGGAGCACCGGAGTCGGCGTCGGCGCAGGCACCGGTGTCGGCGCAGGCGCCGGAGTCGTCATCGGCACCGGAGTCGGTGCCGGGCTCGGGAGCGCACTGCCACTGCGTGCCGTACAGCTGGTTGTGGACCTCGCCGAGGTACCAGGCGGCGACCTGCACCAGCGCCGTGCCCTTGTTCTCCTCGAAGTCCTCCCGGGAGCCGAAGCTTCGCAGGACGAGCTGTTCGAGGTGGTCGAGGGACGGCCCGTCGAACTTCCACCGGCGCGGCAGGTCGTACGGCGATGAGCCCAGGGCCTCGGGGAACGCCGCGCGCTGCTCGTCCAGCCACGCCGTGAGGCGCGGGTCGCCGGCCCGCTCCTGCTCCTTGAGCTGCTGGTGATCGGTCATGCCCACCGATCCTAGAAGGTGCCCCGCACGGGCGATCAACCACACCACAACTACGCATTAAGTGCGCTGAGTTGACACGCCATGGTTTCAAACCCTTGGCATGCAGGGGCTGTTGCGAAACTAGGATGAGCGCCTCAGTGACGCCATCTGACCACGGGGGGCCATGGCGTCACCCGAGGACCGGACCCCGATCGGCCCCCGGGGAAGACGACTTCACGTGAAGCACAAGATACGAATGACGCGGCTGGGCGCCCTGTCGCGGCTCGCGATCGCGGCCGCCTGCACAGCGGCGCTGTCCCTCACCGGGCTCCCGGCCCTCCAGCAGACGGCCGCGGCCGCGCCCGGGGAGAAGCCGCTCTCGCCGGGTAAGCGCTGTGACGACCTGTACGGACTGAGGAACGTCCCGACCAAGCGGATGCCGCAGCGGGACAACATCCGGCCCGAGCAGGACTGGGACGAGTTCGACTACGTCAACGAGGGCAAGCAGTACGACGGGCTGGAGCTGCCCGACGACGCCGCGGAACGCGAGAAGTTCCTGCGCGGCATCGGCAAGGATCCCGAGAAGTACGGCAAGGGCGACCCCAGGCGCGTCTACGCCTACTACGCCAAGGAGACCCTGGACAAGCCGAACAGCGCGTGGAAGAACGACTGGGAGGGGTGGCGGGACGGCAGCTACATCCCGCAGTCCGGACATGACCCGCGCGGCAAGGCCTTCGAGGCGAAGGTCGTCAAGGACTACGGGCTGACCGGGCCGGACTGGATCTGCCAGAAGGAGATCAAGATCCGGGATCCGAAGACCGGGAAGGTCCACCGGCGGATCCTGGACGCGATCAACACGAAGACCCGCGAGATCGTCGAGATCAAATCCAACAACAAGCCGGAACAGAGCCAGAAGGCCAAGGACCTGGCACTGGCCAGGAACAAGAACTGGCAGAAGTCCGGCTACAAGGTCCGCTACATCTTCGCGCAGGAACGCGGCGGCAACGGCAACAAGTTCTTCAAGGAGATGCGGCAGAGCCTCGGCAAGGACAACCTCGGCCGGGAGCGGGTCACGATCCACGAGCACCGCTCGACGGCGATCGAGAAAGCGCCGGCGAAGGCCAACAACAGCCCGCACCGGTACAACGCGCCCTACATGAACGCCGATCCGTCGAAGAACACCGGATCGCGCGGCGGAGCGATCGACCAGATCAAGCAGTCCAAGCCGAACCCGAAGGACATGGCCGAGTTCCTCAAGCGACGCGACCAGGCGTCCGGGGGACGGTTCCCCAAGGGGCCCGGAGGCATCGACTTCACCTCCCTGGAGCTGAAGTACGTCGGCAAGCCGGCCAAGGGCGCGGGCCTGGACTACGCGTTCTCCGCGGGCAAGGCCCCCGGCGAGAGCGGCGGCTGGGGCGGCAAGGAAAAGGCGCAGATGATCTCCGACGCCTTCTTCACCTGGCTGGCCCTCACCCCTGACAGGTTCTGGGTCAACCTCAACCCGGACACCCCCGGCACGATCATGGACGACAAGTTCGCCTCCACCGACGCCGGGCGCGTGCTCCTGGAGGCCGACCTCCAGCTCAAGCACGACTTCTACAAGGCCATGGACCCCAAGACGGAGGTCGGCAAGGCTGCCTGGGACGGCCTTGCCAAGGTCAACGGCTGGCCGTGCCTGCACTCGGGCCGCAACTGGATCGAACCCAAGCCCGCGAAGGTCCGTGAACAGGACGGCGGCATCTACATCATCGACGCACCGCTGAAGCTCCAGTCCGAGTTCGCCGAGGTCAGCACCCCGGGCCCCGGCGAGGGCAAGCCCTGCCAGGACCAGTTGAGCAAGGCCGAGATCGAGCACAACGAGCGCGTCCTGCGGAGCACCGTGGTCCCCGAGGTCGAGAAGTGGATCAACACCGAGCCCCAGTACGCCGACCTGCGCCGCGTCTACACCGCCCGGGTCGCCGCCGAGTACATCCGCCAGCAGGACGCCCAGCGCCCCACCGACTACCGCAAGATCATCAACAGCAACAACGTCAAGCGGTGGCCGCTGCGCGCCCCCAACCAGGACTGGAAGAAGACGGACGTCTTCAACAAGTACGTCGAGGTCTTCAAGAACGGCGAGTTCAAGTACGAACTGAACAAGGGTGAGGAGGTCTGGGTCATCACCGTCGGCGGTGTCGACTTCTCCAAGCAGCCCAAGCGCAATGTCACCGGCGCCCAGTTCCGGGCCGAACGCCCCTACACCCCGCGCACGAAGAACATCGCGGTCAAGGCGGCCACCGACGACGCGGACCAGGAAGGCATGCTGATGCTCGGCGGCAACAGCGCCGGCAAGAGCGACGACGGCGGCACCCCGACCCCGACCCCGAAGCCCACCCCGACCGGCGGCGGCGACCCGACGCCGACGAAGGACCCGGGCAAACCCGACCCGACCCGCCCGGAGCAGCCCGGCCGGGGCGACACCGGCAACAACAAGCCCGCCCCGAACGGCGGCCTCGCCGACACCGGCAGCAACACCCCCGTCGGCCTGATCGCCGCCATAGCCGCAGCCCTGGCCGCAGCCGGAGCCACCCTGATCTGGTGGAAACGCCGCCGCCCCACCCACTAGCCCGGAACCCTCACGAGACGCCGTAGAGCCGATCAGGGAACCCGCGTGACGTAGTCGGCCTCCAGGACCAGGCTTGTGGTCCTGGAGGCCGACATTCGTTTCCGTACCGCTAACCACAAACCGAGAAGCCCTGCCGCCACCAGGCGACAGGGCTTCTGACCTGCTACTTCTCTGTGCCCCCGGCAGGATTCGAACCTGCGACACCCGCTTTAGGAGAGCGGTGCTCTATCCCCTGAGCTACGAAGGCGGGACTGACCGCTGACAGCCTAGCGGATCGGGCTTGTGGAGGTCGCCCCCCATCGGGGCTGTGATCGGACACATGCGGGGGTGTCATGGTTGCGTCACCGGCATGGCGCGTCTTCCGGTGCGGTCGTGTCGTGGTCGGGCCGCTTCTTCCGGTGTTCCGGGTGGTTGCGCGGTTCCCGGTTCGGGTGGGGTTGCAAGGGGGCTGTTCGTGGGGGGAGTTGGGGGTGGGCGTACCGTTCTGACTGACCAGCAAGAACCGTTGTGCAGCAGGTACGGGGTGTTCCCGCATGTCTTGTCCGCATCGCAGATCTCGGGTCTTCCCCGGAATGGCGGGTGTCGCCGTGTGGGCGGGCGGGGTGTGGCGGTGTGCTGGGGGATGGGGACTTCCGGGCCGGGTGCCGCACGGCGTGTGACCGTCGATTCGTCGAAGGACCCCCCATGAAACGCCCCTACGTTCCCTTCCTGGCTGCCCTTGCCTTTGCCGTCGCTCTTGTCGGTGTGATCGCGTTCAGTGGCAGCAGTCCGGGTACTCCCGCGGGTTACCACCGCAACAAGGACGGCACGCTGACGATAGAGAACGCGCACCGTCCGGTCGCGCCCGCCTTCATGGGGGCCGATGTCGACGGGAGGCCGGTCCAGCTCTCCGACTTTGCGGGGAAGACGGTCGTGGTCAACGCGTGGGCCTCCCGCTGCGAGCCCTGCCGCAAGGAGATTCCGGTTCTGGTGCGGTACCACCGGAAGATGGAGAAGCAGGGTGTCGTTGTGCTGGGGATCAATCGGGACCGGTTCGTCGATGAGGCGCGGGGCTTCGTGCGTGAGTTCGACATGCCCTATCCCAGCGTTCTCGATCCGGGCGGCAAGCAGTTCTTCGCGCTGCCCAAGGGGTTGCTGAGCACTCAGGGCCTGCCCGTCACCCTTGTCATCGATGTGCGTGGGCGGATCGCAGCGACGGCGTCCGAGGTCGTCAGTGAAGGCCGGCTGGAGGGTCTGGTCGCCGCCGCTCGGGTGTCTTGACGCGGGGCGGGGGCGGGCATAGCGTCGCGAATGTACTGAGCAAGCGCTTAGAAAGGTCGTTCGTGCCGCACATCGACCCGACCCCCGCCGCCGCCCCCGACCCGGAGGCCGCCGCAGCCGCTGCCGAGGCCGCCATCCGTGTCGAAGCCGCGCTGACAGGTCCGGGTGCCCCGTTCGCCGTGGTGCGGGTGGAGGACGGGGTGCACGCCGGGTCGCTCGTGTACGCGGACGGGCCCAGGACGCTCCGGGAGTTCGCGGAGACCACCTGGGCCCTCGGGGACCGGCCGTTCCTGATCTCGGCGGAGCGCGGCTACTCGTACGCCGAGTTCTTCGCCGCCGCGTCCGCGCTGGCCTGCCGGATGACCGAGGTGTACGGGCTCCGCCCGGGGGACCGGGCCGTCGTCGCGATGCGGAACCACCCCGAGTGGCAGATCGCCTTCTGGGCCGCCCAGCTGGCCGGCCTGGTCGCCGTACCGCTCAACGCCTGGTGGACCGAGGACGAGTTCACGTACGCGCTCGACGACTGCGGGCCCCGGGTGCTCCTGGTGGACGGGGAGCGGCTGCCGAGGGTCGCCGGGTGGGCGGCCGGGAACGGGGCGCGGGTGGTCGTCTTCCACGGGGAGGAGGCGGTCCCGGACGGTGTCGAGCGGTACGAGGACCTGCCCGCGCCCGATCCGCTCGCCGCGCCCCCCGAGGTCGAGATCCGGCCCGAGGACGACGCGACGATCCTCTACACCTCCGGCACCACCGGCCGGCCCAAGGGCGCGGTCGCCACCCATCTCGCCCAGGTGGGAGCGGTGCTCAACCCGCGGTTCCACGCGGCCGCCTCCGCGCTCGGGCGCGGGATCATCCCGGGGCAGGGGCCCGCGCCGGTGTCGCTGCTGACGTTCCCGTTCTTCCACGTCGCCGCGTTCACCGGCTTCTACGCGGCGATGGCGGCGGGCGGCACCATCGTGCTGATGCGGAAGTGGGACGCCGAGGAGGCGCTGCGGCTGATCCGCGAGCACGGCGTCACCCACTACGCCGGCGTCCCGGCGACCGCGCTCCAGCTGCTCGCCGCGGCCGAGCGGGCGGGCGACGGCCTGGAGAGCCTGCAGATGCTGAACACCGGCGGGGCCGCCGCACCGCCCGATCTGGTCGCCCGGCTGACCGCCCGGCACGGCGACCGCATCGAACCCCGCAACGGCTACGGCCTGACCGAGACCAGCGGCGGCGTCCTGGCGAACTTCGGCGCCGAGTACCGGCTCCACCCGGGCAGCGTCGGCCGTCCCACCCCCACCACCGAGGTGCGGATCGCCGGACCCGAGGGCGAGGCGCTGCCCGAGGGCGAGGTCGGGGAGCTGTGGCTGCGCGGCCAGTCCCTGGTCCGCGGCTACTGGCGTGACGAGGCGGCGACCGCTCGGGCGTTCACCGACGGGTGGTTCCGGACCGGTGACCTCGCGGTGGTCCGCGAGGGGCGGGTCGATGTCGTCGACCGGATCAAGGACATGGTGATCCGCGGCGGGGAGAACGTGTACTGCGTCGAGGTCGAGGCGGTGCTGCACGACCACCCGGACGTCGAGGACGCGGCGGTACTGGGGGTGCCGCACCCGGTCCTGGGTGAGGAGGTCGCCGCGGTCGTGTGCCTGCGGGCCGGTGCCACCGTCACCGTCGAGGAACTGAGGGCGCACGTCGGACGCAGCCTGGCCGCGTTCAAGGTCCCGGCCCATGTGCTCGTACGGGAGGAGCCGCTGCCCCGGAACCCGACCGGGAAGATCCTCAAGCGCGAGCTGCGCGGACCCGTCGAAGCGGAGGTCCGGGGGAGTGAGGAGGCGTGAGTGAAGAGGAACGGTGTGCGGTTCGGACTTGAGGGGCGTCAGGGGCGTCAGGGGCGGGTTATGCGGACTCGGTAGTTTCCCTTCTTGTCCTTGTCGACCACGGATATGCGTATCCCGGTGGTCCGGTCGGTGAAGGTCTCACCGGGCTGGAAAGGCGCGTCGGACAGTTCGGCGTGCACATTGGGCAGCCGGGTGCAGCCGGTGCTGCCCTTGGTGCTGTCCGCGACGGAGACCGGGCCCTGTCCGGTGTCGACGGCCGAGCTCACCTTGTAGATCAGTACGCCCGGCCGGCAGATGGCCTGGTCGTTGCCGGCCTGGGTCCGTACCTCCACCGCGTAGCCGGACTCGCCGCTCAGCGGTACGAACGCCAGCTTGGTGCCGCCCCGGGTGGCCAGCGGGCCGAGCACATGGTCGCTGGTGCCGGAGCGTGCGGCGCAGCTGATCTGTTTGTTGTCCAGCCAGCCGAGCTTCCACTTGTGCCAGCCCAGCAGGTCGTTGTTGGCCCCCCAGTCCTCGGACATGATGTCCCAGTGCCCGACCGAGCCGCCGCCCTCCATCGTGTAGAGGTCCGGGAGGCCGAAGACATGGCCGTTCTCGTGCGGCAGGACCCGGTAGCCGGTCTGTTTGAACGATCCCGAGCCGTCGTCCTGGCGGCTGTAGATGAAGGACGTGTTGGCGAGGGGGACGCCGTCCGCCCTCGGGGCGTCGTCGTTGCCGGAGAAGGTCACGGACAGCACGGTGTCCAGGGCGGAGGGGCCTGCGTTCGGGGTGACCAGGATGTTGACCAGGTCGTACGCGGCGAAGTCCACCTTCGGATCGGCGGCGGTGACGATGTCCTGGACGAGGTGGCGGTAGCCCGGTTCGTACGGTGAGCCGCGCTCCATCCCGTACTCCGAGAACGGCAGTGGCATCCGCAGCCAGGACTTCAGCGGGGCGTCGGGGACGTAGGTGAGGCGTCCGTACGATCCGGTCCGGAACCAGTCGGTGGTCTGCGGGAAGAATTCGGCGTACCGGTCCATCGCCTTGCCGGCACCCGGTGCGTCGGGGAAGTCGATCATCAGGTTGAGGGCGCGGACCCTTCCCGTGGAGCGGGCGTAGCCCTCCGGGGTCGGCATGCCCTCCGACATCTGTACGCCCATGGTCGCCGGTATCCGGCACGGGGCTATGCCTGCGGAACGGGCGGTGGCCACCGGTCCTGCCGAGGCCCGGCTGGCTATCGGAAGAGTGCTGCTTGCCGTGGCCATTGCGGCTATGACCAGGGATGTTGCGGAGGCGAGCGCGATCGGGCGGCGGTGGTTGCGTATCCGGTGGCGGGGCTTTTGCATATAGGCGCCTCGGGGTCCGCGGCAGTCGGCCGGCCCTGACTGCGCTCTGCGGATCAGCCTGTTGCGGGTGGTGCGGTGCCGCTCGTTGGGTGCGCCGTTCGGCTGGTTTTCCTGACCGAAGATGTGGCTCAGGTCACATCTCGATGGGAAATAAGTGGGGAGCTGTTCCCCGTTTGAATCGGTGTCCCCGCGAAACGGGGAGATGGTCCCCGCTTACCGGAAGCTTGCATCCTGGAGAACGGGGACCGTCACAGCGGGTGGTGGAAGAAGCGGAAGCAGAAGGAGGCCGTCGTCGTGGAGACCGTCAGCCGCATCGCCGTCGGAGCGACCCGGCCCGGGGCGCCCCGTCCGCGGGCCGATGCGCTGCGAAACCGGGAGCGGATCGTGACGGCCGCGCGCGAGATGTTCGTCGAGTTCGGGCCCGATGTGCCGCTCGACGAGGTCGCCAGGCGCGCCGGTGTCGGCAATGCCACGCTCTACCGGAACTTCCCCGACCGGGCCGCGCTGGTGCACGAGGTCGTGCTCGCGGTCACCTCCCGGACCACCGACCGCGCCGAAGAGGCGACGGCCGAGGAGGCCGACGCCTTCGCCGCGCTCAGCCGTTTCGTGCACGCGGCGGCCGACGAACGGATCGGGGCGCTGTGCCCGATGCTGTCCGGCGGCTTCGACAAGGACCATCCCGAACTGCTCGCCGAGCGCCGGCGCCTCGAAGAGGCCGTCGAGGGGCTCGTGTCGCGCGCCATGTCCGCGGGGCGGCTGCGCACCGACATCGCCGTCGGTGACGTACTCGTCGCCCTCTCCCAGCTCACCCGTCCGCTGCCCGGCATCGGCTGCCTCGACATCGACCGGTTCACCCACCGCCATCTACAGCTGTTCCTGGACGGACTGCAGGCCCCGGCCCGGTCCGAACTGCCCGGAACGGCGGCGACCTTGGAGGACCTGCGGCGTCGGCCGTGACATCCGCACCGGGCTCCTGAGCCGGGAGCCCGGCGGCGCGCCCGCCACGCCTTGAACATTCCTTTCACCATCCGCCCGTCCATCGTCTTCCGTTCACCGTCTTCCCGTTCACTGTCTGCCCCTTTTACCGGCGTTTCGTCCCGGTTCACGACTCTTCGCGCTCTCGCGTGCCTGCGCGCGTGCGCGTTCCTAGGTGGGTACCTCCATGCCAAAAACAGCCGACATCCGACTCCCGGACCCCAGCCGCTGGAAAGCGCTGGCGTTCATCGCCCTCGCGCAGCTGATGGTGGTGCTCGACGCCACGATCGTGAACATCGCGCTGCCGCACGCCCAGACGGCCCTGGACATATCCGATGCCAACAAGCAGTGGGTCATCACGGCGTACGCCCTCGCCTTCGGCGGGCTGCTCCTCTTCGGAGGCCGGATCGCCGACCTCTGGGGCCGTAAGCGGACCTTCGTCGTCGGACTGATCGGCTTCGCGCTGGCCTCCGCGCTCGGTGGCGCCGCGCAGAACCAGGCGATGCTCTTCGGCTCCCGCGCGCTCCAGGGCGTCTTCGGCGCGCTGCTCGCGCCGGCGGCCCTGTCGCTGCTCGCCGTGATGTTCACCGATGCCAAGGAGCGCGCCAAGGCGTTCGGCATCTACGGTGCGATCGCCGGTGGCGGCGGCGCCGTCGGGCTGATCCTCGGCGGCTTCCTGACCCAGGCGCTGAACTGGCGCTGGACGTTCTTCGTCAACATCCCGTTCGCGATCGTCGCGGCCGCGGGCGCGTACTTCGTGATCCGTGAGCCGGCCGGCGGCCGCAACCGCGCCTCGCTCGACATCCCGGGTGTGATCCTGTCCGCGCTGGGTCTGGTCTCGCTGGTGTACGGGTTCACCCGCGCCGAGTCCGCGGGCTGGTCGGACGGGCTGACCATCGGGATGTTCGTCGCCTCCGCGGTGCTGCTGTTCTCCTTCGTCCTGACCGAGTCCAAGGTCAAGTCGCCGCTGCTGCCGCTGCGCGTGCTGCTGGACCGCAACCGCGGTGGCGTCTACCTCTCGCTGGGTCTGGCCGTCATCGCGATGTTCGGGCTGTTCCTCTTCCTGACGTACTACCTCCAGGTCGTGAAGGGCTACTCGCCGATCAGGACCGGTTTCGCCTTCCTCCCGATGATCGCGGGCATGATCACCGGCTCGACGCAGATCGGTGCCCGGTTGATGACCCGGGTTCCGGCGCGCAAGCTCATGGGCCCCGGCTTCCTGGTCGCCGCCGTCGGCATGCTGCTGCTGACGCAGCTGGAGATCGGTTCCTCCTACGTCGGTCTCATCCTGCCCGCGCAGCTGCTGCTGGGGCTGGGGATGGGTACGGCGTTCATGCCGGCCATGTCGCTGGCCACGCACGGCGTCGAGCCCAGGGACTCGGGTGTCGCGTCCGCGATGGTCAACACCTCGCAGCAGGTGGGCGGCGCGATCGGCACGGCGCTGCTGAACACCATCGCCGCGTCGGCCGCGACGGCGTACGCCTCCTCGCACGCCGCGCTCGGCGCCAGGAACCCGGAGCTGCTGAAGCTCCAGTCGATGGTGCATGGCTTCACCGGCGCCATCTGGTGGGCCGTCGGCATCCTGGTGGTGGCCTCCGCGATCGCGGTGACCTTCATCAACGCGGGCCGGCCCGCGGCGGGCCCGGCCACCGGAAGCTCCGGTTCGGGTGAGACCGACGGGGTCGAGGACGAGTTCAAGGTCCCGGTCGTCGCCCACTGATTCGAGGTCCCGGCCGTCACCCGGTGAACGGCTGAGCGTGACGTGTGACATGGCTGTGCCCCGGTCCCGCTTCGGCGGGGCCGGGGCACAGCCGCGTCGCGGCGTACGCCTGTCCGTACGGCTGCGAGCAGGCGTGCGGCTACGAGCAGGCGTACGTGTGCGTGGGCGGGTGGCTCAGCGCAGCCAGGGCAGGTCCGCGTTCGTGCCCTCCGGCTGCAGACCGGCGGCGACGACCTGCATGATCTCGCCCAGCGAGCGCACCTGCTCGGGCGTGAGCCGGTCGAACATCGCCTGGCGTACGGCGTCGACATGGCCCGGCGCGGACCGGCGCAGCATCTCGAAGCCGTCGTCGGTGAGGACCGCGTTCTGGCCGCGCTTGTCGGACGGGCAGTCCTCGCGGCGCACCCACCCGCTCTTCTCCAGCCGCGCGACGGCGTGCGAGAGCCGCGAGCGGGTGATCTTGGCGTCCTTGGCCAGCTCCGTCATCCGCTTCCGGCGGCGCGGGGCCTGGGAGAGCTGGACGAGCAGACCGTAATAGATGTGCGGCATGCCGGCATCGCGCTGCAACTGGCGGTCGAGGTGGTCCTCCATGAGCGTGGTGGCGTGGAGGTACGCGCGCCACACGCTCTGCTCTTCGTCGGAGAGCCAGCGCGGCTCGCCGGTGGGTGCCGTGGTCATGTACTCCACTGTACGACCTTTTCTTGAAAGTTGAACTAGATAGAGCTAAGGTCTCCGGAGGAAGGAAGCTTGAAGATTAAAGAACCCTTCCTTCTCAAAAAGGCGCCTGTAGAAGGCCCAGTAGAAGACTTACCCGGATCAGCAGCGGATGGGGAGTGCCATGACAGTCACCGCGGAGCGCATGCCCGCCCTCTACCTTTCCCACGGCGCCCCGCCGCTGGCCGACGACCCGGTCTGGCCCGGCGAACTGGCCGCCTGGTCCGCCGGACTGCCCCGCCCCCGCGCGATCCTGATGGTCTCCGCGCACTGGGAGGAGGCCCCGCTGGCCCTCGGCGCCACGGAGACGGTCCCGCTCGTCTACGACTTCTGGGGCTTCCCCGAGCACTACTACCAGGTGCAGTACGCCGCTCCGGGCGCGCCGGAACTGGCGGAGAACGTACGCAAGCTGCTGCGCGGCGCCGGTACGCCGGTCCAGGACATCCCGGACCGCGGGCTCGATCACGGGGCGTACGTCCCGCTCGTGGAGATGTTCCCGGGCGCCGACATTCCCGTACTCCAGATCTCCATGCCGACGCTGGACCCGCAGAAGCTCATGGACATCGGGCGCAGGCTCGCGCCGCTGCGCGACGAGGGCGTCCTGATCGTCGGCAGCGGCTTCTTCACCCACAACCTGGCCGCCCTGCGGCATGCGGGCGGCACCCCCGGCTGGTCGGCGGAGTTCGATGACTGGGGGAACCGGGCGCTCCAGGCGCAGGACGTCGACGCGCTGCTCGACTTCGAGAACAAGTCCCCGGCCGGCCGGCTGGCGCACCCGCGCACCGAGCACTTCGCACCGCTCTTCGTGACGCTCGGCGCCTCGGAGGGCGAGCTGGACCGGGGGCGCAGCGTCATCGACGGGTTCTGGATGGGGCTGGCGAAGCGGTCGGTGCAGTTCGGCTGAGTCCGGTTCGGGCCTCCGTTGCGGGGGCCGACGGGTGTTGTGGCGCCGGTGGATGACGGGTGTTACAGGGCCGGAGGGTTCAGCTCGATCGAACGGAGTGCGGCGGCGAGGGCCGTTTCGTCGCCGATGTCCAGCGCGGTGTCGGTGAACTTGATGGTGTGATCGTCGCCGTGTGCCGCCGCCCGAGCGAACAGTTCGTCGGCGGAGGCGGACACCGGTGTGTACGGAGCGGCCTCGGCAGGGCTGTACGCGGCGGTGACCGCGGCGCTCGCCGCCCACGCGGCCCCCAGGCTCTCCACCCACAGCGCGCGGGGGAGCGCGGGCAGCGTGCGCAGCACGGCGTTGGGCGCGGTCGCGGCGTGCACCAGCATGATCGGTTCGCCGTACCCGTGCGTGGCGAACCGGTGGGTCGCGGCCCGCACCAGCTCCGCCAGCCGGTCCCGCGCCTCGTCCGGGTCGTCGACGAACTGCTGCGGCCACACCGGGAACGCAGTGAGCTGCGCCAGCCGGTCCCGGATGCCGCCGTCCTGCTCGGGCACCGGCGGCACGGCGTCCAGCGCGGCCGCGGCGGTGGGCGCGGGAGCGAGCCGGGTCAGCGCGGGCAGCGGCTGATGGCGAGCGGCCCAGTAACCGAGGCCGTGGGCGAGTTCGGTGATCCGGGGCGCGGTCGCCTCGCCGGTGAGCAGCGTGCGTACGGAGTGGCCGACCCGGATCACGGGGTGGGTGGCGCCCGCCGCGATGCCGGGGAGCAGGCGGGGCCACCACTCGGCGAGGACGTCCCGCCAGGGGCGCTCGGCCGTCTCCCGCTCGAAGTGCTCCGTCCAGTCCGCGATCCGGCGCGGGTCGCCGAGGGCCTCGCGCCAGTTCTCCGCCGTCACCCGGGTCGCGGTGTCCGGCATGTCCTCCAGCTTGTGGCTGTAGTGGTCGAGCCAGCGGTGGACGGCCGGTGCCTGACCGTGCCGGACCAGCGCCTCGACGGCCATGGGGCCGTGATTGCTCAGCCAGCCGTTGCGCTCGGGGCCCGAGGCGTGAAGGCGCTCCAGCGCCTCGTCGAGCGTGCCGGTGGTGTCGTCCGTGGCGGTCGTGTCGTCCGTGCCGGTGGTGTTCGTCGTGTCGTCCATACGGAACGACGCTAGGTGCGGGGCCCCTGCCGCGTAACGGACCGTGGAACCAGAACGGGACCGGACGGGACCTAGGACTGCGGCCCCAGGCGCCGCTCGTACCAGGCCACGTCCCAGTACGTGCCGAACTTCCGGCCCACTTCGGCGTACGTACCGACATGGCGGAAACCGAAGCGCTCGTGCAGCCGGACGGAGGCGTCGTTGGGCTGGGTCACGCCCGCGTACGCGCGGTGCAGGTCCTCGCCGGCGAGCGCCTCGAACAGGGCCGTGTAGAGGAGCGTGCCGACGCCGCGACCGGTGAACCACGGAGCGCAGTACACGCTCACCTCGACCGAGGTCCCGTATGCCGCCTTGGGGCGGAAAGCGCTGCTGGTGGCGTATCCCAGGATCGAGACGGGGCCGACAAGCCGGACATCCCGAGCAACCAGAAGACGGTGCGGGCCGTCTTCAGGGTGGGAACGCAACCACGGCAGCCGCTGTTGGGGAGTGAAGGGGGTCGTGTCGAATGTGACCGTGGTCTCACGCACGTAATGGTTGTAGATGTCCGTGAGTGCCACCAGATCACCCTCGATGCCCGGCCTGACCTGCACTTCTGTCCGGCTCACCCGCATGCGCACCCCCTCGTGGCGGCACAGGGTACTGCATGATCGCGAAAATGAATGCCAGGCGTGGGAATTCTGTCCGGATTCCAGTCGTTGTTTCCATCGGATGCAGGGCACCCGGAAGGGTGTCGCGACCTACTCAGCAAGGGAGCACGCATGGCAACCCGTGCCGTCGCCCGTCGTTCGTCCACCACCGGTGGGAGCAGCCGGGCAAGCAGCGTTCGCGCCGCGGGCGGGGAGATCGCCGATCGCGACCTGGTCGGCATGTACCTGGACGAGATCGCGCGTACGCCGCTGCTCGACGCCGCGAAGGAGGTCGAGCTGTCGCAGACCGTCGAGGCGGGTGTCTACGCCCGGCAGATACTCGACGGCTCGGTGGACAGCAAGGCCGGCGGAGCCACGCGCGAGGAGCTGGAGGCGCTGGTCGCCGAGGGCGAGCGCGCCAAGGACGTATTCATCCGTTCCAACCTCCGCCTCGTCGTTGCCGTCGCCCGCCGCTATCCGCGGGCCGGGCTGCCCCTGCTCGACCTGATCCAGGAGGGCAACGCGGGCCTGGTGCGCGCGGTCGAGAAGTTCGACTACGCCAAGGGCTTCAAGTTCTCCACGTACGCGACATGGTGGATCCGTCAGGCCATCACCCGCTCCATAGCCGACCAGTCCCGTACGATCCGGCTCCCCGTCCACCTGGTGGAGGAGCTCGGCCGGATCCGCCGGGTGCAGCGCGAGTTCAACCGTGAGCACGGCCGCGAGCCGGAGCACACGGAGATAGCGGCCGAGCTGGACTCCACGCCGGAGCGCGTCGGTGACGTGCTGGACTGGGCGCGTGACCCGGTCAGCCTCAACATGTCCGTGGACGACGAGGGCGAGACCCAGTTCGGCGATCTGCTGGAGGACACCTCCGCGGTGTCGCCCGAGCAGTCGGTGATGACGCTGCTGCGCAGCGAGGAGCTTGAGGGCCTGATCGGCAAGCTCGACAACCGCACGGCCTCCATCATCCGTATGAGGTACGGCATCGAGGACGGCCGCGAGCGGACCCTCACCGAGGTGGGCAAGCAGCATGGCCTCACCCGCGAGCGGATCCGGCAGATCGAGAAGCACGCCCTGCTGGAACTGAAGCGAATGGCCCACGACACGGGTTTTGACGCTGCGGCGTGAGCCTTCGTCCAGTAACCTCCGAAATAGGTCGCTTCGTGTGACCCCCAGAGCTGAGTCCCGGCGCCCACCCCCCCCTGGCGCCGGGGCTCATTCTTTTGTCCCGGTGCCGGAGGGCGCCGGGGTCAGGGCGTCGCGGCGCGGGTCAGGCGGGCGCCCAGATCGCTCAGGTACTCCACCATCTGCGGCGGGCCGTGCACGGTGAAGTCGCAGTCAACCAGCGCCAGCCGGAGCGCCACCCACTCCAGCGAGTCCGCGAGCACCGCCCGCAGCCGGCAGGTGTTCTCGCCGGTCCGCTCCAACGGGCCGATCGCGGCCGGCAGCCGCGCGGACACGAAATCCGCCGGTGCCGCGAAGCTCACGTCGACCGCCAGTTCCGGCTGCCGACGGGCGATGGAACCGGCGAGGAACTTCGCCGCGTCCCCCGTGGGCAGCGCGCGCGGAGCGAACCGGGCCCCGGTGGCGAACGGCTCGCTCACCCGGTCGACCCGGAACGTACGCCAGTCCTCGCGCCCCAGGTCGTACGCGACGAGGTACCAGCGCCACCCCGTGCTCACCAGCCGGTACGGCTCGGCCTCGCGCTTCGACTCGGCTCCGTCGCCCGCCCGGTACGCGAACCGCAGCCGCTCCTGGCCGGTGATCGCGGACGCCATCACGGTCAGCGTCCGTGGGTCGATGGTCGAGCCGTCGCCCCGGGTCAGTGGCATCGTCGCGTTCTGCAGCGTCGAGACCCGGTGGCGCAGCCGGGACGGCAGCACCTGCTCCAGCTTCGCCAGAGCCCGCACCGACGCCTCGTCCACCCCCTCGATGGCGTGCCCGGCTCCCGCTCGCAGGCCCACCGCGATGGCCACCGCCTCCTCGTCGTCGAGGAGCAGCGGCGGCATCGCGGTGCCCGCGACCAGCCGGTAGCCGCCGACGGAGCCGCGCGAGGCCTCGACCGGATAGCCGAGCTCGCGGAGCCGGTCGATGTCCCGGCGGATGGTGCGCGGGCTGACGTCGAGCCGCTCGGCGAGCTCGCTGCCCGGCCACTCGCGGGGCGTCTGGAGGAGCGAGAGCAGATTCAGCAGTCGTGCCGGGGTGTCGGTCATGGGGTCAGCCTTCTGCCTGGGTGCCGGTCCACTGCCTGGATGTGTGGGGCGTCCGTCGTCCCGTGCGGGGTGTCGGTCGTCTCATCAGGATGCCCATCCATTGGGTCATGAGCTGACCTAATGGCTGTTTAGTTTCTTCATATGACTTCTTCCGCACCTCTGTCGTCCACGGCATCCGGGCCCACGGTGTCCTCGGACCCGTCGGACCGGCGACGCTGGTTCGCACTCGCCATCGTCATGACCGCGGCCTTCATGGACCTGGTCGACGTCACGATCGTCAACATCGCCATCCCGAGCATCCAGGAGGACACCGGCGCCTCGTTCAGCTCGATCCAGTGGATCACCGCCGGTTATGCCCTGGCCTTCGCGGCCGGTCTGATCACCGGCGGCCGGCTGGGCGACATCTACGGCCGCAAGCGGCTGTTCCTCATCGGCATCGGCGGCTTCACCCTGGCCTCCGCGCTCTGCGGCTTCGCCGTGAACCCGGAGATGCTGGTCGCCTCCCGCATCCTCCAGGGCGGCACCGCCGCGCTGATGGTTCCGCAGGTGCTGTCGATCGTGCACGCCACCTTCCCGGCCCACGAGCGCGGCAAGGTCTTCGGCCTCTTCGGCGCGATCGTCGGCCTCGGCGCCGTCTCCGGCCCGCTGCTGGGCGCCCTGCTCACCGAGTGGAACATCGCCGGTCTCGAATGGCGGCCGATCTTCCTGATCAACCTGCCCGTCGGCATCGCAGGACTGCTGCTCGGCCGGAAGTTCATCACCGAGTCCAAGGCTCCGAAGGCGCTCCGGCTCGACCTGATCGGCGTCGTCCTGGTGACACTGGGGATGCTGATGCTGATCTACCCGCTGACCCGCGGGCGCGAGCTGGGCTGGCCGGTGTGGGGCTATGTGTCGATGGCCGGCAGCCTGCTGGTGTTCCTGGCCCTGGTGGTGTTCGAGCGGTCGAAGGCGCGCAAGGACGGCTCGCCGCTGGTCGAGCTGTCGCTGTTCCAGGTCAAGAGCTTCGCGGCGGGCATCGCGGTGCAGCTGACCTTCGGCATCGGTCTCGGCATCTTCTTCCTGGTCTGGACGCTCTACATGCAGATGGGCCTCGGCTGGAGCGCGCTCCGGGCCGGCACGACCGGTGTGCCGTTCTCGATCGCCGTCTCGTTCGCCGCCGGGATCTCCGTACAGAAGCTGGTGCCCCGGTTCGGCCGCAAGGTTCTCCAGGCCGGTGCGCTGCTGATGGTCGCCGGACTGCTGATCTACATCTGGGAGTCCGACCGGTACGGCATGGGCATCACGTCCTGGCAGATGATCCTGCCGCTGGTGGTCATGGGCACAGGCATGGGCCTGATCGTGGCGCCGCTGACGGACATGGTGCTCTCCGAGGTGCCGAAGGAACACTCCGGTTCGGCCTCCGGACTGATCAACACCGTGCAGCAGATGGGCAACGCGCTCGGCCTCGGGCTGGTCGCGGTCGTCTTCTTCGGCTCGATCGACGACCGGCTGGCACCGCCGCAGGTGGGCCCGGCGTTCGCGGAGGCGTTCCGGCACTCGCTGTGGTGGGTGGCCGGGGTGCTCGCGGTGATCTTCCTGGTGATGTTCGCGCTGCCCGCGCGGCCGCAGCGGCAGCCGGAGGGCGGCGACGAGGCCGGTGACGCGGGCGGTGACGCGGGCGTGGAGACGGCGGGGGCCGACGCCGGGAACGCGGTCGTGGACGAGGCCGGGGCGAGCGGCTCCGACATCGCGAAGTCGCCCGCCCTGACCTCCTGATCGGCCGCTTCCGGTTTGCCGGGAACGCAGGTGCCCGCACCCCTCGGGGTGCGGGCATCCGTGCGTGTGCGCCGCTGCCCGCGTCGGCCTTTCCCGGAGTCAGCAGATGCGTGTGCGGCTCTCCATGGCCCCGCGTGCGGTTTGCTCGTCGCCGTAGACCTCGCACATGTGGCGGCCGTCCGGCGTGGCCGTGTGCTCGACCTCCCACAGGCTCGTCTCGCTGCCGTCCAGAAGCAGGAAGGCGTGCTCGTAGAGGGTGAATCCGGCGTCCCGCCCGTCCACCTGGCACTGCCGGCCGAAGACCTGGGTGATGTGGTGGGCGAAGGCGGCACGCAGCAGCCGGGCGGTCTCCTCGCCGGGGCCGTCGCTGTTCTCCGCGCGGCGCAGGACGCGGCGGGCGTGGTCGGCGGAGTTGTCCGGGGCGTACATCCGGGGCAGCGGGGCCGGGGGAGCCGCCATCAGGACCGTGAGTATTTCCAGGTCGGCCTGCGGCCCGTCGTCCCCGAACACCGGGACCTCACCGAAACTTCCGGTCAGCCTGGCGGCGGCGACATGGGCATCGGCCTCGTCGTCGTACAGCTCGTGGTGCCTGAGGTCGGGCTCCGTGCGGGACCGCGGGCCGGCCGCGCTCCGCGGGCCTCCGTGCACCAGCTCCCAGAGGGAGAGCGCGGTGCCGTCGGACAGCAGATACGTGTGCCGGTAGGTCTCGCGGTGGAGCACGGAACTGTGGTGCGAGGAGTGCAGGGAACTGCTGTGGGCGAGCGCGGTACCGAGTCTCTCGACCGTGCTGTCGGGCAGGTCGAAAGAGTTGAGTGCCCGTCGCAGGAGTCGCTCGAGGTGCTGCTCGGTTGTCTCGTACGGATCGCTCAAGGTGCTGTCTCCAGGCCGTTGCCGCGTGTTACTTGCTGCGTGCATAACGTAGTCCCTGGGTCCGACATCGTGACCGGGGTTCAGGAAAACGTATGGCGCACGCAGATGGTTCCTGGTGGTTCGTCCGAACTTCCTTACCCCGCAGGCGAGTCGGGCTCCGGGGCGCTGCCCGCCGAGGGCCTCGGGGCGGGCGGTGGTATGTCGTAGAGATCGCCGTACGAGGGGTAGCGGCCACCGCCGGGGCGGCCGTCGACGCTCCGAGCTGCGCGTACGGCCTTCACGATGGCGCGCGCGAGCACATCCGCGCCGGCCGCCAGCAGGTCGTTGAGGGCGATCGGATTTTGCGGATCCAGCGGCCGCTCGCCGGTGGCCAGCGCGAAAACGGTGTCCCCGTCGGTGAGCAGATGTACGGGACGGACGGCGCGCGCCAGCCCGTCGTGCGCCGTACCCGCGAGCTTCTGCGCCTGGGCCCGGGTGAGGTCGGCGTCCGTGGCGACGACGGCGAGCGTGGTGTTGAGCGGGGGCCGTGCGTCGGCGTCCCGCACCTCGGCGAGCCGCTGCTCCGCCGCACGGACGGCCTCGGGCGCCGGGTACACCGGCGGTTCGGCGGCGCCGTACTCCCCGTACGGCACCCCGGTACGCGGATCGACCACCGAGCCCGCCGCGTTCACCACGACGAGCGCGCCCACCGTGATCCCGGAGGGCAGCCGCAGGCTCGCCGTGCCCACGCCGCCCTTGAGCTGCCCGGCGACCGCGCCCGTACCGGCGCCCACGTTCCCCTCGGCGACCGGCGCCCCCGGGCCGGTGGCCGCCGCGTCCTCCACTGCCGCACGGCCCGTCGAGGCGTCGGGGCGGGCCCGCCAGTCGCCGCCCCGCCCCAGGTCGAAGACGCACGCGGCGGGGACCACCGGCACCACCTGCGCCGGATCGGGGCCGACCCGCACCCCGCGCCCCTGCTCCTCCAGCCAGGCCATCACCCCGGACGCCGCGTCCAGGCCGTAGGCGCTGCCGCCCGTGAGGACGACGGCATCGATGCGCTGCACCAGATTGCGCGGATCGAGCGCGTCCGTCTCCCGGGTGCCGGGACCGCCACCGCGTACGTCGACGGCCGCGACCGCACCGCCCTCGGGGGCGAGGACGACAGTGGTGCCGCTCAGCGCGCCCTCGCCCGGCACCTGCGCATGGCCGACGCGCAGCCCCGCGACATCGGTCAGCGCGTCGAGCAGCCCGGCGGAAGGTGCTGTCGGCTTCCGGGGCTTCTTCCCGGGCTTCCCGGGCTTCCGGGGTTCTTCCGTCACTGCGTGCTCCTCACCGAGTGCTCCTCACCACGCGCTTCTCGCCGAGTGCTGCTCACCTCGCGCCTCTCACCGGGTGGGCCGCTGGATGGGCCGCCGGGACAGCATCACCTCCACGGCCACGGCGGCCGAGGCGGCCAGACCGGCCGCGAACACCGCCCACCCGCCGGCGAACGTGCAGGCCAGGATGGCCAGCGCGGCCACTGGGAGGGCCAGTTGCTCCGCGAGGTCGCGCTTGAAGTGGCGGGCGTGCAGCGTCCACACCGTCAGCAGGAAGAGTGCGGAGGGAATGGTCACCGCGGCGGCGGCCACCGTGTCCGAGACATGTGCCTTGCCCACGGCGTGCTCCACCGCCACCTCGATGCCCGCGCCGATGGCAGCCGCGGAACCGAGGATCAGGTAGTGCCCGTATCCCCAGATGAACGCTTCCCTGCTGCGGCGCAGGTAGTCATGGATCGGCACGTCGAAATAGATCCACCAGGCGGAGAAGACGATCAGCAGCCCGCCGGCGGCGATCGGCAGCAGCTCACCGAGTGCTTCGTGCTCGTCCACCGCCTCCTGGACCGCGACCGTGGCCGCCGCGATCGTCTCGCCCAGCACGATGATCGTGAACAGTCCGTACCGCTCGCCGATGTGGTGCGGATGCCAGCTCGTCGAGTGGTCGCGTTCGGCGATCGCGGGAACGGACATCTCCGCGAGGGCGAGCACGACGAAGACGGCGGTACGGACCGGGCCCGAGTCGGCGGGCAGGAACAGCATGGCGATCCAGCCCAGTTGCACCACCGCGATCCCGACGGCGTACCGCAGCGCGACCCGCCGCTCGGCGCCCTCGGTGCAGTGCGCGGCGCGCAGCCACTGGCTGGTCAGCGCGAGCCGCATCACCACGTAACCGATGACGACGATCGTCCAGTCGCCCGCGTCGAAGGCGCGCGGCACCCCGGCGGCCAGGATGAGGACGCCGGTGATCTGGACGAGCGTGACGACGCGGTACAGCGGGTCGTCGGTGTCGTAGGCCGAGGCGAACCAGCTGAAGTTGACCCAGGCCCACCAGATCGCGAAGAAAACGGCCGCGTAGCTGCCGACTCCGGTGAGGGTGTGGCCTTCGGCGACGGCATGTACCAGCCGCGCGCCCGCCTGGGCCACGGCGACGACGAAACACAGGTCGAAGAAGAGTTCCAGCGGGGTCGAGGCGCGATGTTCCTCGGTGCGGCTGCGAGCCATCATTACGGGCATGGGAGCCAGCACACCAGACGGGGAACGGCCACGCTGAACGGGGCATGCCCCGGATGGACGATCGGGCTCACCCGGCCGAGTCGTAAATCAGGACCAGCCGTCAGATACCGCCCTACGGTGACGAGGTGACCGAGCCGCCAGAAGCCTCCGACGCAGCCGCGCAGCCCACCCCCGGCGCACATACCGGCTCCGCCGAGGCGCTCGGCCCCACCGGCCCGGCCGGTCCCACCGGCCCGGCCGGTCCCACCGGCCCGGCCGGTCCCGCTGGTTCTGCCGGTCCCGCTGGTTCTGCTGGTTCTGCCGGAGCGGGGCGGGAGGCCGGCGGCGCGCCGCCCGCCGGGGCCCGCTCCGTCACCGGCCGGGCGACCGCGGCCGGCGTCATCGTCTCCGCCCTCCTGATCCTCGCGATCGTGCTCGGCAGCCGACTGCTGGAGAACTTCGACTCCGCCCTTCTCCCGTACGCGGTCGCCACCGTCTTCCTCGCCTTCGGCGTCGCCTACCGCTACACGGTCTGGGTCTCCGCTCCCGGCGCCCGACGGCTGTTCAACCAGGGGTGGCGGAGCTTCTTCTCGGTGGCCAACTTCCGCAAGGCCCCCACCGCGCTGCCCCGGATGATCGCCACGTACCTGGGCTTCCAGAAATTCCTGGGCGCGCGCTCGCACGCCCGCTGGGCCGCCCACCAGCTGATCTTCTGGGGCTGCATCCTCGCCGCGCTGATCACCTTCCCGCTGACCTGGGGCTGGTTCACCTTCACCTCCGGCACCGGCTCGGGGCCCGGCTACGAGATGCGTATCTGGGGCTTCAAGATCATCGGATTCGACTCCCTGGACTTCCTGGGCTGGCTGATGTTCCACGGCCTGGACATCGCCGCCGTGCTCGTCATCCCCGGCGCCTCGTACTTCCTCTGGCGCCGGATGAAGGACCGCGGTGCTATCACCGGCCAGCGCTTCGCCTATGACCTGGTCCCGCTGATCGCGCTCATCGTCATCTCCGTGACCGGACTGCTGCTCACCTTCTCGTCGATCTTCCTGCATGGCGGCGGCTACGAATTCCTGGCGGTCCTCCACATGGTGTCGGTGGTGTTCACCCTCATCTACATCCCGTTCGGGAAGTTCTTCCACATCGTCCAGCGTCCGGCCGCGGTCGGCATGCAGCTGTTCAAATACACCGCCCGGCAGGACCGGGAGGTCTTCGCCTGCCGCCGCTGCGAGGAGCCCATCGACACCGGGCCCTACGTCGAGAACCTCCGCGGCACCATGCGCGATCTCAGCCTCGACTTCGACGAGTGGGCCGAATACTGCCCGCGCTGCAAGCGGGTGCTGCGTGGCAGTGCCTATCTCTCCCAGGTGAAGAAGGGCTTCTAGTGACCGCGGATCCGCGAGCGGCCGACCCCCGTGCGGTCGTCCCGCTCGACCCCTCTCTCGCCCCGCCCGGCACCCGGGCCTTCCGGGACGCGGGCGGGATCCCCGCCGACCGGTGGCGCGCCGACCAGGACGGCGAGACGCTCGTCCCCACCCACTGCTGCTTCTGCGGGGTGCAGTGCGGGATGTATCTGCGCGTCGACCGCGGCGGCAAGGTCTTCGGCGTCGAACCCCGCAACCACGACATCAACCGGATGCGGCTGTGCCCCAAGGGGATCAACGCGTACCAGCAGGTCAACCACCCCGACCGGCTCACCGCCCCGCTGATGCGCCGCTCCCGTGACGAGGACTTCCGCGAGGTTTCCTGGGACGAGGCGCTGGACTTCACCGTCGCCGAGATCAGGCGGATCCAGCAGAGCTACGGGAACGACGCCTTCGGGCTGCTCGGCGGAGCCAGTCTCTTCTCCGAGAAGACCTATCTGGTCGGCAAATTCGCCCGGGTCGCCCTCAAGTCCCGGCACGTCGACTACAACGGCCGGCTCTGCATGGTCAGCGCCGCGGGCGCCAACAAACTCGCCTTCGGCATCGACCGGGCCGGCAACCCCTTCTCCGACATCCTGCTCACCGACTGCCTGCTGATCGCGGGCTCCAACGTCGGCGAGTGCTTCCCCGTGATGACCCAGTACGTGTGGGGAGCCCGGGACCGCGGTGCGAGCCTGATCGTCGTCGACCCGCGGGAGACCGCGATCGCCCGCACGGCCGACATCCACGTCGCCCTCAAGCCCGGCACCGATTCGGCCTTCTTCAACTCCGTACTGAACGTGGTGATCGAGGAGGGCCTGACCGACGAGACCTACCTCGCCGCCCACGCCACCGGGTGGGAGGAGGTGAAGGCCAAGGTGGCCGAGTACCCGCCGTACCGGGCCGCCGAGATCTGCGGCATCCCCGTCGACCAGATCACCCAGGTCGCCCGCGCCTTCGCCCGTGCCCCCAAGGCCATGGCCTGGCACGCCCGCGGCATCGAGCACCACTCGCAGGGCGTCGAGAACTGCCTCAGCGTGATCAACCTCTGCACCGCCACCGGCCACATCGGCAAACCCGGGGCCGGCTACGGCACCATCACCGGCCAGGGCAACGGGCAGGGCGGCCGTGAGCACGGGCAGAAATCCGACCTCCTGCCCGGCGGCCGCTCGATCATGAACGAGGAGCACCGCAGGCAGATCTGCGAGATCTGGGGCATCGAGGAGTCCGAACTCCCGCCCGCCGGCACCTCGATGATGGAAATGGTCTGGCAGATGCAGCGCCGCGAGATCCGCGGCCTGATCGGCATCTGCAACAACCCCTTCGTCTCCCTCCCCAACTACAAGGTGGTCAAGCAGGGGTACGACGCCACAGAGTTCCACGCTCAATTCGACTTCTTCCTTTCCGAGACCGCCGCCAACGCACATGTCGTCTTCCCTGTCACCACCTGGGCCGAGGACGAAGGGGTGATGGCCAACGCCGAGGCCCGGGTGGTCAAGCACAACAAGGCCCAGGACCCGCCGCCCGGCGTACGCACCGACACCTGGGTGATGTGCGAACTCGCCAAGCGCCTCGGCACCGGCGACAAATTCGCCTTCGCCGACTCCCGCGCCGTCTTCGACGAACTGCGGATCGCCTCCGCCGGCACCGTCAACGACTACTACGGCATCACCTACGAACGGCTGGAGGAGACCGGCGGAATCGCCTGGCCCTGCCCCACCACCGACCATCCCGGCACCCCCCGGCTCTTCGAGGACGGCAGGACCTACCACCCGGACGGCAAGATCCATCTGCAGGTCGTCGAATGGCACCAGCCGATGGACCCGTACGACGACGAACACCCCATGTCGCTCACCACCGGGCGCACCGTCGCCCACTTCCTCTCCGGCAACCAGACCCGCCGCCTGGGCGCCCTGGTGGAACAGACCCCACGCCCCTGGGCCGAGCTCCATCCCTCCCACGGCTTCCGCAACGGCGAACCGGTCCGCGTCGTCACCCGGCGCGGCAGCGAGGTCTTCCCCGCACTGGTCACCGAGGCGATCCGCCCCGACACCGTCTTCATCCCGTACCACTGGCCCGTCCCCACCGCGGCCAACGCGCTCACCATCGACGCCCTCGACCCCCGCTCCAAGATCCCCGAGTACAAGGTGTGCGCCTGCCGCATCGAGCACGCCGACAAGATCGACGACGTCCCCGCACCGCCTGTCGCACCCGGCCAGGTCAGCTACCCGGAGACCCAGGTCTCCCGTACCGACCCGCTGCCGCCCACGGCCCCCCAGGGGCGTGGCACCTCGGAGAGGAGCTGACCGCCCCATGATGGGCAGAACGATCTTCATCGACCCGGGGCGCTGCATCGGCTGCCAGGCCTGCGTCTCCGCCTGCCGGGAGTGCGATTCGCACCGCGGCAAGTCGATGATCCACCTCGACTACACCGACGAGGGCCAGTCCGTGGCCTCCCTTCCCACTGTCTGCATGCACTGCGAGGACCCGGTCGCCCCGTGCGCCGAGGTCTGTCCCGCCGACGCGATCCTGGTGACCGCCGACGGTGTGGTGCAGCAGGCAGACACCACCCGCTGCATCGGCTGTGCCAACTGCGTCAACGCCTGCCCCTTCGGCGTCCCGAAGATCGACCTCCAGGCGAAGCTGCAGATGAAGTGCAACCTCTGCTACGACCGCACCGCCTACGGTCTGGCCCCCATGTGCGCGACCGTCTGCCCGACCGGGGCGCTGTTCTACGGGACCGTCGAGGAGCTCCAGGCGGAGCGCCCCGGCGTCCAGGTCGCCGACACCTTCGCTTTCGGCCGGAGCGAGGTGCGCACCGGCGTCGCCATGGTCGTTCCCGCCGACCGGATGCAGTGGCCGGTGCCCGGCGGCCTTCCCGTCGTCGAGATCAACGGGAAGGACGTCCGCCGATGAGCGTCACCGACCAGTCGCCCTCCGGTGATCCGCGCGAGGCCCTGCACGACCGGATCGCCGCCGACTCCCTCACCACCCGACGCGACTACCTCCGGATCGTGGTGACCGTCTCCGGCGGGCTCGCCGTCGGCGGTCTCGGCGTGGCGGCGGGAATCCTGCCGCGTCACGGCGACCCGGACGACGACAAGACACCCTCGCCGAAGAGGATCGCCGCCCAGCTCCTGCCCGGTGAGTCCGTCGCCTTCCACTACCCGGACGAGGAGGACAAGGCGGTCGCCGTCCGGCTGGATGACGGCACCCTCGTCGGCTACTCCGCGATCTGCACCCATCTCGCCTGTGCCGTGCTCTGGCGCAAGGACCGGGGTTCCGGGGGCGAGCTGTACTGCCCCTGTCACGAAGGCGTCTTCGACGCCCGTACCGGTGAGGTCACCGCCGGGCCGCCGCCGCGTGCGCTGCCCAAGGTGGTGCTCATCGAACAGGCCGACGGCAGCATCTGGGCCATCGGCACGACGCGCTCGGGCGAGAGCGTCGAGCAGGGTCTGTGCCGCCGGCTCCGCGCCGACCGCCCGGACCTCGCCTCCCGCATCGGCTGCCCCGCCGTCAAGGGCGGTGGCGCGGAGGGACCTGCGGCCGAGGCACATGGGACCACCGGAGCCGGGGCCGGAACCAGGGCCGGAACTGGAACCGGGGCCGAGGCCCGGACCGAGGCCCGGACCGAGGCCGAGATCCCTGGCGGGCGGACATGAGTGACGCCCGGCAGTCCGGGAACCCGGAGCCCCCGGAGTACCACCCGGGAAGTGCTCGCCCCGAGCTCAACCGGCCGGTCCACGAGCGCTATCCGCAGATCCGCGCCACCAGCGGCTACGGCGATCCCCGGGTCCGCCACACCGGCCCGGGTCCGGGGGCCGGTACCGACCAGGAGCCCGAGCGGTCCTCGAAACTGACGGCCCGGCTGGCGCTCGCCATGACGGTGGTCATCGGCCAGCTCTGGGGGCTGACCGTCATCATCGACGCATGGATGGAAGGCAACACCGGCACGGCCTGGTGGGGTGCCGGCTTCCTCTGTCTGTCGTTCCTCGTCGTCCTCGGGCTGTGGCTGATCGACCCGGAGGACCGCTGACCGCCGCCGTACCCTTGACGTATGAGCACCGCCCCCGCCCCCGGCCCGCGCGATTCGAAGCCCTCCCCGCCGGACCGGCCGAAACCGAAACCGGCTCTGATCTTCGACGATCCGCTGGACCAGCAGTCCGCGGACGATACGGACCGGGGATGGGGCGAGCGGGCCCCGGCCGGTGACAGCGCCGCCGATCTGGCGCGCTTCCTCGACGAGAAGCCGCCCCACCACATCTGATTCCCCGCTCCGTGGTGGTCCGGCGGCGTTGCCGCCGGTTCTTCCGCCGTGCTGCGCGCTACTGGTCGTGACCCCGACCGGGGGTCTCGCCGGTCTCGCCCGCCGGGCCGCCGCGCTGCGAGACGAGGGCGTCGCGGATCTCCTTCAGCACCTCCAGCTCGCTCACCTCCAGAGTCTCCTGCACCCCTTCCTTCGCGGCCTGCATCGCTGCCCGCTTGGCCAGGTACTTGGCCATGGGCAGGACCATCAGGAAGTACACGACGGCTGCCGTGATCAGGAAGCTGAGAGTGGCGCTGAGCACCGAACCCCACAGGATCCGGATGCCCTCGGTCACCTCGCCCGTCTTCGGGTCCGTGATGCAGGGGCCCTTGAGGCAGGAGCTGTAGCTCTCCAGGTCCTTGGTGCCGAACGCACCGACCAGCGGGTTGATGACGCCCTTGACGATCGAGTTCACGATCTGGGTGAATGCGGCACCGATGACGACGGCGATCGCCAGATCGATCACATTGCCGCGCATCAGGAAGGCTTTGAACCCTTCCAGCAGACTGACCTTTTTCTCGCTCACAGGTGAGCCTTCCTTCGCGTGTGCTGTAGGCGGAGCAAACTCCTCCGCAACTTACGGCAGTACGCGACGAAACCACCCAATTCTCAGGTTTGGGCAGGTGACTTGACCGGTCACCAGTGCGAATCAACATAGGGTCACCGCCAGTTGGGACGAGATGCCCGCGCCGGCCAGTGCGGTGGCCGTCTCCCGGGGAACGGTCAGCACGATCAGCGCACCGTCCTCCGTGGAGCCGCCGGAACCCTCGAAGCCCGCGACGCCGTCCGCCGCGGCGTGCGGCACCTCCGCCACCCGCGCGCCCTTCGCCAGCACCCGGAACCCGGTGCCCGCTCGAGCCTCCCCGGCAGTGATCACGTCGACGTGGTCGCCCGGCCGCAATAAGCGCACCGTCCCCGCGTCCGCGATCCGGATCGGCGCGGACACCAACCGGGCCGGTCGCCGCGCCCGCTCCGGCGCCGCCCCTGCCGTACCACCGGCCCCCGCCCCGTACGCGGCATCGCCGCCCGCTGTGCCGCCACCGCCCAGCCCTGTGGCGGCGAGTGCGGCGGCGGTCAGGGCCAGCCCGGCCGCGAGGGCACGGCGCTGCCGCCACAGGGCCCGCCGCAGGCGGTGCCCACCGCCTCCGCGCACCCGCAGCGGCGCGAACGCGGGCACCCCGCAGGGCAGCGGCGCCGGGGGCGGGGACGGCAACGGCGAAGACGACGTGGGGTACGGGGAAGATGCGGACGACGCGAGCACGGTCGACACCACCTGTCATGAGGGATTCGGACGAACACCCCTCACGATCCACCGCCCGCGGGATTCCCGCAGAAGCCTGTGGACAGCCCCGGAGTTGTGGAAAACTCCGTCACCCGCCGCACGGCGCCCCGTCCGACCGCGTCCCGCCGCACGGCGCCCCGTCCGACCGCGTCCCGCCGCACGACACCCCGTCCGACCGCACCCCGTCCGGCCGCGTCCCGCCGCACGGCGTCCCGTCCGGCCGCGTCCCGCCGCACGGCCCCCGCCGCACGGCGTCCCGCCCCGCTACGGCAGCTCGATCCCCGGCTTGAGTCCGTCCAGTGCGTGCGAGCACGGGCAGTCCCGGTCCGCCTCCGCAGGCAGTGCGGCCACCACGTCGAAGAGGACCGAGCGCAGCCGGTCCACGTTGGCCGCGAACACCTTCAGCACCTCTTCGTGCGAGACGCCCTCGCCGGCCTCCGCGCCCGCGTCCAGGTCCGTCACCAGGGTCGTCGTCGTGTAGCAGAGGCCCAGCTCACGGGCGAGGACGGCCTCCGGGTGACCGGTCATCCCGACCACCGACCAGCCCATCGCCGCATGCCAGCGCGACTCCGCCCGGGTCGAGAAGCGCGGCCCCTCGACGACCACCAGCGTCCCGCCGTCGACCGGATCCCAGTTCTGCGCGCGGGCCGCCGCCAGCGCCGCCTTGCGCCCCTCGGGGCAGTACGGATCGGCGAAGCCCAGGTGCAGGACGTTCGGCTCCGCCCCGTCGGCCCGGATCTCCCCGTCGTAGTACGTCTGCGTACGGGCCTTGGTGCGGTCCACCAACTGGTCGGGGACGAGCAGGGTGCCCGGTCCGTACTCCGGACGAAGGCCGCCCACCGCGCACGGGCCGAGCACCTGTCGTACGCCGACGGAGCGCAGCGCCCACATGTTGGCCCGGTAGTTGATGCGGTGCGGCGGCAGGTGGTGGCCGCGTCCGTGGCGGGGGAGGAAGGCGACCCGGCGGCCGCCGACCTCGCCGAGGAAGAGGGAGTCGCTCGGCGGTCCGTACGGGGTGTCCACGCGCACCTCCGTGACGTCCTCCAGGAAGGAGTACAAGCCCGAGCCGCCGATGACACCGATCTCTGCGTTCACCATGCGATCACAGTAGCGGCGCGCGAGAACGCCGGGATCCCCGCCCTGACACCGGCATCCCGGTCCGGAAACGAGGAATCCCCGCGCGGAAACGCCGGGAGCCCCGCCGAACGGATCGGCGGGGCTCCCGGTGGAAGTGCGGTTCGGCTCAGGCGGCCGACGTGCCGCTCGTCGAAGAAGCGGACGACGAGGACGACGTGGAGGAGGACGAGGAGGACTTCGAGTCGGATCCCGCCGACGCCGACGCCGACGCCGACGACGTCGAAGACGACGAATCGGAACCGGAAGCCTTCGCCGAGGACGAAGCCGGCGTGCTGCTCGACGAGGAGCCGCGGCTGTCGTTCCGGTAGAAACCGGAACCCTTGAAGACGATGCCGACCGCCGAGAACACCTTCTTCAGGCGTCCATCGCAGCTCGGGCACACGGTGAGGGCGTCATCGGTGAACTTCTGCACCGCCTCTAGGCCCTCGCCACATTCGGTGCACTGGTACTGATAGGTCGGCACTTGCTCCTCCTGGCACTCTGTCTCAATGAGTGCTAACGACGCTCCATACTGACGTATTCCGCAGCATCAGTCCACCGTGACCGGCTTCCGGTGACCGACACCACGTGCCACGGTCCGTCCCTGGGCGGCCGGCACAAGCCTGGAACGCAGCGAAACCAGGGTGATCAGCGCCAGTACGGTCCCCACGAGCGGCACCAGGAATCCGGTGCTGGCACCGTGGGCGTCCGCGAGCCGCCCGGCGACCGTCACCGCCGCCGCCTGGCCGAGCGCGACCGAGCCGGTCAGCCAGGTGAACGCCTCGGTCCGGGCGGATCCCGGCACCAGCGCGTCGACCAGCGTGTAGCCGCTGATCAGGGCCGGGGCGATGGAGAGCCCGACCAGAAGTCCGAGCCCGGCCAGCAGCGGCACCGAGTGCACCGCCCACAGTCCGGACGCGGTCAGGGTGAGGGCCGCGTACCCGACGATCAGCCGCCGTCGCGGCCCGCTCTTCCAGGCGATGGCACCGCAGGCGATCCCGGCCAGCATGTTGCCGGCCGCGAAGACGCCGTACAGCAGACCGTTCGCTCCCGGGCGGCCGATCTCCTCGGCGAAGGCGGTCAGCGAGACCTGCATGCCGCCGAAGACCGCGCCGATCCCGAGGAAGGTCACCGCGAGCACCCGCACGCCCGGCACGGACAGGGCCGAGGAGTGTCGCTGGGAGGTGCCGGAATCGGCGTTGCGCACCGCGGGCTGGGTGCGGCGCTGTGCGGCGAAGAGCAGCCCGCCGACCAGGGTCAGCGCGGCCTCCGTGATCAGACCGGCCGCCGGGTGCACGCCGGTGCACAGCGCGGTGGCGAGCACCGGGCCGATGACGAAGGTGAACTCGTCCGTCACCGATTCGAAGGCGGCCGCGGTGGACATCAGCGGCGAGGCCTCGCGGCCCGGCGCCGCACCGAGCACCGCCGCCCAGCGGGCCCGCACCATCGGCCCGACCTGCGGAACGGACGCACCTGTCGGCACGGCGGCGACGAACATCGCCCACAGGGGCGCGTCCGCCAGCGCCAGAGCCGTCAGCACCGAGACGGACGCCGCGTGCACCAGGACGCCGGGCAGCAGCACCGCACGCTGGCCGAAGCGGTCGGCGAGCTTGCCGGTCTGCGGCGCGAACAGGGCCATGGAGACACCGGTCACGGCGGCGACGGCGCCCGCGCTGCCGTACGAGCCGGTGGTGTGCTGGACCAGAAGCACGATGCCGATGGTCAGCATCGCGAAGGGCTGTCGTGCGGCGAAGCCCGGAAGAAGAAATGTCCACGCACCCGGGGTGCGCAGCAACTGCCCGTAACCGGGGCGGTCGGTGACCGTGGACGCCACGGTCCATGCCTTTCTGCCGCCTGGTGGCCGAGCTCCCGCCGGGTGGCCGGCACGGATGCGTGCGGGCCCGTTCGTGCGGGCGCTGCCGAGAGCTGTCCTCTTCGCGCGGAACTGCGGTAGATGCCGGGCGCTCAGCAGAGGCGGAGGACGCCACGACCGCCATACGGTCGCGCCAGCTCTGCATCAGGCAGAGTTGGTCGTTCGGGTTGGTCGATCGAGTTGACCGGCCCCGTGACAGGGTCGATCGGTCCCTTGATGATACAGGCAGGGGCCCTTGCGCACCTGTGATTGTGCGCAAGGACTCCATCGAAGCCTCGGATCGCAAGCAGACGCTTCGGAACCAGTAGCCGGAACCCAATAGCCGGAACCGATAGGCATACGTCTCGGATCGCAAGCCGCCACGGGAAGCACTCGCGGCGCCCGCTCTCAGTGACGGGTCCTCGGACCGCCCGTCTTCGGGCCGCCCGTCTTCGGGCCGTCCGCCTTTGAGCCGCCCGTCTTCGGATCGCCGGCCTTCCCCAGCCGTTTCACTGCCTTCAGCGCATGTGACACGTCGTGCACCACATCGTGTGCCGCATCGTGTGCCGCATGCAGCCCCGCATGGCCCGCGCCCCCGGGGCCGCCGCCGTCTCTTCCGCCGGTCCCCAGCCAGCCCGCGAGCTTGCCGTTCTGGCCGACCGCGTGCAGCCGTTCCTCCGCCGCGTCGCGCACCGGATCGGTGGCGACCACCAGCAGCTCGTCGCCGCGCCGCAGCACGGTGGAGGGCGCCGGTACGAAGCTCTTGCCGTCCCGTACGACGAGGGTGACGGCGGCCCCGGCGGGCAGCCGCAGCTCCCCGACCTCCACGCCGTGCATCTTCGACCGGCCCGGGATCGCGACCGACAGCAGATGACCGCGCAGCCGCTCCAGCGGCGCCGACTCGATGCCCAGGTCGGCGGCCTCGGCCGGATCGTCGGCGATCTTCAGCGCCTTCGCCAGCCAGGGCAGGGTCGGGCCCTGGATGAGGGTGTAGACGACGACCAGCACGAAGACGATGTTGAAGACCCGGGTGGAGCCCTCGACCCCGGCGACCATCGGGATGGTCGCCAGGATGATGGGCACGGCACCGCGCAGCCCCGCCCAGGACATGAGTGCCTTCTCCTGCCAGGGCAGCCGGAACGGCGCCAGCGAGATGAAGACCTCCAGTGGACGTGCCACCACGGTCAGCACCAGTCCCACGATGACCGCGGGCCAGAAGTCGTCGAGCAGGTCGTGCGGCGTGACCAGGAGACCGAGCAGCACGAACATGCCGATCTGTGCCAGCCAGCCCAGTCCGTCGGCGAAGCCGCGGGTGGCGGGCCAGTGCGGCAGCTTGGCGTTGCCGAGGATCATCGCGGCCAGATACACGGCGAGGAAGCCACTGCCGTGGACCAGGGCGCCCGCCGCGTACGCGGACACCGCGATGGCCATCACGGCGATCGGGTAGAGGCCGGACGCGGGCAGCGCCACATGACGCAGCCCGTACGAACCGAGCCAGCCGACGGCGATGCCCATGGCCGCGCCGATGGCGAGCTCAAGGGCTATCTCGCCGATGAGCACGTACCAGCTGTCCACCGCTCCCGTGGTCGAGAAGGCGACCACCAGGATCACCACGGGGGCGTCGTTGAAGCCGGACTCGGCCTCCAGCACACCGGTGACCCGGGCCGGCAGCGGCACCTTGCGCAGTACGGAGAAGACCGCGGCGGCGTCCGTCGACGAGACGACCGCGCCGATGATCAGCGCCTGCCGCCAGTCCAGGCCGACCAGGTAGTGCGCCCCGGCCGCCGTGACGCCCACGCTGACCGCGACGCCGACCAGCGAGAGCATCACCGCGGCCGGCAACGCCGGTTTGATCTCTTTCCACTTCGTGCCGAGGCCGCCCTCGGCGAGGATCACGACCAGTGCGGCGTAGCCGATGACCTGGGTCAGTTCCGCGTTGTCGAACTTGACGTCGAAGAAGCCGTCCTGCCCTATGGCGATCCCGATGCCGAGGTACAGGAGCAGGCTGGGGAGCCCGCTGCGCGAGGAGATACGCACCGCCGCCACCGCGACGAGCAGTACGAGTGAGCAGACGAGCAGGAGTTCGTTGAGCGTGTGGACAGACAGTGGCCGTTCCTTCCCTGCGTACGCCTGCCGAGTCGAACGAATCGATCTGATCGGACGGTTCGATCTGATCGGGCGGCCCGATCGGTTCGACCGGATCGACCCTCGGCATCGGCCGTTGGCGGCCGGTACTTCGTTACCTTACCTAATCTTTAACGCTTTCTTGATGCCTTCGAGCGTCCGTGCGATCGCTACGCATTTCGAATCATCCCGATACCGCGTCAGAGCCGTCCCGGCGCTGCGCCTATGGTTGCTCCTGCACTCCCAGGACCACCTGCCCCTCGAAGGACAGCGATGCCCGCCAACACAACCGCCTCTTCCGGTTCCACCGGCGCCACTGGTTCCGCCGGTGCGAAGACCGGCAGGAAGAAGGGGCGACGTGCCCGCCTGATCGTGATCGTTCTGGTGCTGGCGCTCGTCGCGGGTATCGGATACGGGGCGTTCTGGTCCGTATCCACCGTGCGGGCCTCGTACCCGCAGACGACGGGGTCGACGAAGCTCGACGGCCTCGACGGGAACGTGGACGTCAAACGCGACAGTTACGGAATCCCGCAGCTGTACGCCGACACGGACGCCGACCTCTTCCGCGCCCAGGGCTTCGTCCAGGCGCAGGACCGCTTCTGGGAGATGGACGTCCGCCGTCACATGACGGCCGGCCGGCTCTCCGAGATGTTCGGCTCCGGACAGGTCGAGACGGACTCCTTCCTGCGCACGCTGGGCTGGCGCAAGGTCGCGCAGGAGGAGTACGACAACGTCCTGTCCGAGGAGACCAAGAAGAACCTCCAGGCGTACGCGGACGGCGTGAACGCCTACCTCAAGGGGCGTGACGGCAAGGACATCTCCGTCGAGTACGCGGCCCTCGGCTTCACCAACGACTACAAGCCGGCCGAGTGGACCCCGGTCGACTCGGTCGCCTGGCTCAAGGCCATGGCCTGGGACCTGCGCGGCAACATGCAGGACGAGATCGACCGCTCGCTGATGACCAGCAGGCTCGACGCGAAGCAGATCGAGGACCTCTACCCGGCGTACCCGTACGAGAAGCACCGCCCGATCGTCGACCAGGGGGCCGTCTCCCCGGTCACCGGGAAGTTCGACCCGGACGCGACCCCGTCCGACAACATCGGCTCGGACACCGCGCAGGGCGCCACCGAGGGCCTGAACACCCAGCTCTCCTCGCTCTCCGACACCCTCGACCAGATCCCGGCGCTGCTCGGCCCGAACGGCAACGGCATCGGGTCCAACTCCTGGGTGGTCTCGGGCGACTACACGACGACCGGCAAGCCGCTGCTCGCCAACGACCCGCACCTGGCGCCGCAGCTGCCCTCGCTCTGGTACCAGATGGGCCTGCACTGCCGCGAGATCAGCGCGAAGTGCCAGTACGACACCGCGGGCTACACCTTCTCCGGCATGCCCGGCGTGATCATCGGTCACAACCAGGACATCGCCTGGGGCTTCACCAACCTCGGCGCCGACGTCACCGACCTTTTCCTGGAGAAGGTCTCCGACGACGGTTACCTGTACGACGGCAAGGTCAAGCCCTTCACCGTCCGCGACGAGGTCATCAAGGTGGCGGGCGGCAAGGACCGGACGATCACCGTCCGCGAGACCAACAACGGCCCGCTGGTCTCCGACCGCAGCAGTGAGATGGAGAAGGTCGGCCAGAAGGCCCCCGTCACCAACGCGGCCCCGGACCGGGCCGACGGCTACGCGGTCGCCCTGAAGTGGACGGCACTGGAGCCCGGCAAGTCCATGGACGCCGTCTTCGAGCTGAACCGGGCCAAGGACTTCAAGACCTTCCAGGCGGCGGCCGAGCACTTCGAGGTTCCCTCGCAGAACCTGATCTACGCCGACACCAAGGGCAACATCGGCTACCAGGCGCCCGGGAAGATCCCGGTCCGCCTCAAGGGCGACGGCACGATGCCCAGCCCCGGCTGGTCCTCGAAGTACGGCTGGGAGAAGGACCCGATCCCCTTCGACGAGCTGCCCTACGAGTACAACCCGAAGCGCGGCTACATCGTCACCGCCAACCAGGCCGTCATCGACGAGAAGAAGTACCCGCACCTGCTGACCAAGGACTGGGGCTACGGCAGCCGCAGCCAGCGGATCGACGACCTCATCCAGTCGAAGACCAAGGGCGGCGGGAAGATCTCGACCGAAGACATGCAGAAGATGCAGATGGACAACACCAGCGAGATCGCCGCGCTGCTGGTGCCCGAGCTGATGAAGATCAACGTCTCGGACAAGAGCGTCCGCGAGGCGCAGAAGCTCCTGGAGGGCTGGGACTACACCCAGGAGCCCGACTCGGCCGCGGCCGCGTACTTCAACGCGGTCTGGCGCAACATCCTCAAGCTGGCCTTCGGCAACAAGCTGCCCAAGGAGCTGCGGGTCGAGGGTGAGTGCCTCAACGTGCCGAGGGCCGGCGGTTCGGGTCCGGTCGACGAGCAGCGCAGGCTGGTGCGCGAGTGCGGCCAGCGTGCCGCGGACTCCGCCCAGCCCGACGGCGGTGACCGCTGGTACCAGGTGGTCGCCGACCTGATGGACGACCAGAACAGCGACTGGTGGAAGGCGCCGAGGAGCGGCCGGGACGAGCCGACCGAGAACCGCGACCAGCTCTTCGCCCGCGCCATGGAGGACGCCCGCTGGGAGCTGACCGCCAAGCTCGGCAAGGACATCACCACCTGGAGCTGGGGCCGGCTGCACCAGCTGACCCTGAAGAACCAGACCCTCGGCACCGAGGGCCCCGGCCTGCTCCAGCGGGCGCTCAACCGGGGCCCGTGGAACCTGGGCGGCGGCGAGGCCGCGGTGAACGCCACCGGCTGGAACGCGGCGGGCGGCTACGAGGTGGTCTGGGTTCCGTCGATGCGGATGGTGGTCAACGTGGGGGACTGGGACAAGTCCCGCTGGATCAACCTCACCGGCGCCTCCGGGCATGCGTTCAGCGCGCACTACACCGACCAGACCGACAAGTGGGTCAACGGTGAACTGCTCGACTGGTCCTTCGGCACCAACGCCGTCGGCAAGTCGACCACCGACACCCTGACCCTCAAGCCCTGACCCCCAGGCCCTGGGGCGAGAGCGCCCTAGCGGCTCATCCGGCGGCTCGCCGCCGGTGTCACCACCACGTCGACGGGGTGGTCGTGCGGTTCCTCCGGGACCTGCGCGACCACCTCGTCGTCGTACAGCAGGACGATCAGCGCCGGATGCGCGCCCGCCGCCGTGAGCCGGGCCAGCACCCGGTCGTAGCTGCCGCCGCCGCGGCCGAGCCGCATGCCCCGCGCGTCCACCGCGAGCCCCGGCAGCAGGACCGCGTCGGCCTCCAGCACGGCGTCGCGGCCCAGCGGCTCCCCGTCCGGCTCCAGCAGTCCGCGGCCGGCCCGGACGAGACGCCCGGCACCTTCGTACGGCGCCCAGTCCAGATCGTTGTCCGCGAGGAGCACCGGCAGCAGCACCCGCACCCCCCGGGCGCGCAGCGCGTCCAGCAGCGCGCGGGTGCCGGGCTCGGTGCCCACCGAGACGTACGCGGCGACGGTACGGGCCCCGGACAGTTCCGGAAGCGACAATGCGTTCCGGGACAGAACCACTGCGGCGTTTTCCACGTCTTCCCCGGTCAGAAGGCGTCGCGCGGCCAGCAGTTCACGTCTGAGCAGTGCTTTTCGGGACATCTCTGCGTTCAACGGGCACCCCGAACCTCTCGCATGTGTATATAGGCGTACAAAGTTAACCGGAGCCTCATCTTCCTCACATACGCACCGGTTATGGTTCTGCGCATGACTCAGTCGCACCCCAGGATCAGCAAGGCTGTCATTCCGGCCGCGGGGCTCGGTACCCGCTTCCTGCCGGCCACCAAAGCCACTCCCAAGGAGATGCTGCCTGTGGTCGACAAGCCCGCGATCCAGTACGTCGTCGAGGAAGCGGTGACCGCCGGTCTCTCCGACGTGCTGATGATCACCGGCCGCAACAAGCGCCCGCTGGAGGACCACTTCGACCGCAATTACGAGCTGGAGTCCGCGCTCACCCGCAAGGGAGACGCCGAGCGGCTCAAGAAGGTCCAGGAGTCGAGCGATCTGGCCACCATGCACTACGTCCGCCAGGGCGACCCGCGGGGCCTCGGCCACGCCGTGCTGTGCGCCGCACCGCACGTGGGGGACCAGCCGTTCGCGGTGCTCCTCGGCGACGACCTGATCGACCCGCGCGACCCGCTGCTGGCCCGCATGGTCGAGATCCAGGAGCGCGAGGGCGGCAGCGTCATCGCGCTGATGGAGGTCGCGCCGGAGCAGATCCACCAGTACGGCTGCGCGGCCGTCGAGCCCACCGCCGAGGGCGATGTGGTGCGGATCAGCGGCCTCGTCGAGAAGCCCGACGCGTCCGAGGCGCCCAGCAACCTCGCCATCATCGGCCGTTACGTCCTGGACCCCGCCGTCTTCGAGATACTGCGCAGGACCGAGCCCGGCCGCGGCAACGAGATCCAGCTCACCGACGCCCTCCAGCTCCTCGCCGAGGACGAGAAGGTGGGCGGCCCGGTGCACGGCGTCGTCTTCAAGGGCCGCCGCTATGACACCGGTGACCGTAGCGATTACCTCCGTGCCATTGTCAGACTCGCGTGCGAACGTGAAGACCTGGGCCCGGACTTCAAGACCTGGCTCCGCAGTTACGTCACTGAGGAGATGTAGCACCTTGAGCAGCACGATCTGGTCGGTGGACGAGCACCTGGACGACATTCTCGGCGCGGTGCGACCGCTCGAACCCATCGAGCTGCAACTGCACGACGCCCAGGGCTGCGTCCTGGTCGAGGACGTCATGGTGGAGATCGCCCTGCCGCCCTTCGACAACAGCTCGATGGACGGGTACGCGGTCCGGGTCGCCGATGTCGAGGGCGCCGACGAGGAGTTCCCCGCGGTGCTCACCGTCATCGGTGATGTCGCGGCGGGCAGCGACGGACTCCCCGGCGACCGGAGCCTCGGCCCCGGCGAGGCCGCCCGGATCATGACCGGCGCCCCGCTGCCGGCCGGTGCCGAGGCCGTGGTCCCGGTCGAGTGGACCGACGGCGGTACGGGCGGCGGCCCCGCCGACACCATGCGCTCCCTGCGGGAGGCCCCGGAGGGCGCGGGCGGCGAGGTCCGGGTGCACCGGCCGGTCGAGGCCCGCGCCCATGTCAGGGCCCGCGGCAGCGACGTGAAGCCGGGCGATCTGGCGCTGAGTGCCGGATCGGTGATCGGCCCGCCGCAGATCGGCCTGCTCGCCGCGATCGGCCGCTCGACGGTGAAGGTGCGGCCCCGGCCGCGCGTCGTCGTCATCTCCACCGGCAGTGAACTGGTCCAGCCAGGCGAGGAGCTGACCGGCGGCCGGATCTACGACTCGAACAGCTTCGCGCTCACGGCCGCGGCCAAGGACGCCGGAGCGATCGCCTATCGGGTCGGCGCCGTCACCGACGACGCCGACACGCTCCGCGCCACCATCGAGGACCAGCTGATCCGGGCCGACATCGTCGTCACCACCGGGGGCGTCAGCGTCGGCGCGTACGACGTCGTCAAGGAGGCCCTGTCCTCGGTGGGCGACGAGGACGAGCCGGGCAGCGGCATCGACTTCCGCAGGCTCGCCATGCAGCCGGGCAAGCCGCAGGGCTTCGGCTCGATCGGCCCCGACCACACCCCGCTGCTGGCGCTGCCGGGCAACCCCGTCTCGTCGTACATCTCCTTCGAACTGTTCGTGCGCCCCGCGATCCGCGCCCTGATGGGCCTCAAGGACGTGAACCGCCCCACCGTCCGGGCCACGCTCGAAGCGGACAAGGCACTCTCCTCGCCGTCCGGCAGGCGCCAGTTCCTGCGCGGTACGTACGACGCGGAGGCCGGCACGGTCACCCCCGTCGGTGGCTCCGGATCGCATCTGATCGCCGCCCTCGCCCAGTCGGACGCGCTCATCGTGCTGCCCGAGGACGTCACCTCCGCCGAGCCCGGCACGGACACCGAGGTGATCCTGCTCCGCTGATCCCGGGGCGGTGGCGGTACGGTGTCTGGCGCTGTGCCTTCCCGGGGACACCCCCGGGGCCCCCGGCCCGCACCCCGGTGCGGGCCGTGCGGGCAACCGGCGCCCTACCGCGAGGCGGAGTTAGTTGAGTACGCAGAACAGGCTGACGCACATCGACGAGGCGGGTGCGGCCCGCATGGTCGACGTCTCGGAGAAGGACGTCACCGCGCGGGCGGCCCGTGCCAGCGGCCGGGTCCTCGTCTCGCCGCGCGTCGTCGAGCTGCTGCGCGGCGAGGGCGTCCCCAAGGGCGACGCCCTCGCCACCGCCCGGATCGCCGGGATCATGGGCGCCAAGCGCACCCCCGACCTGATCCCGCTCTGCCACCCGCTGGCCGTCTCCGGCGTCGAGGTCGACCTGAGCGTCGCCGACGACGCGGTGGAGATCGCGGCCACCGTGAAGACCACGGACCGCACCGGCGTCGAGATGGAGGCGCTGACCGCCGTCTCCGTCGCCGCGCTCACCGTGATCGACATGATCAAGGCGGTCGACAAAACTGCGGTCATCACCGACGTGCGGGTCGAGTCGAAGTCCGGCGGCAAGTCCGGCGACTACCGGCGCACCGAGGACCTCCGGCACACCGAGGCGGACGGAGCGGACACGTGACCGCGCCCGGCACGGGGCAGCCGGGCGACGCCCGGCCGCCCGAGGCCCCGCTCGGCGGCGCGTCGACCGCCCCCTACGCCGCCCTCGTCGTCACCGCCTCCAACCGCGCCTCGGCCGGCGTCTACGCCGACAAGGGCGGCCCCCTGATCGCCGAGGCGCTCACGCAGCTCGGCTTCGCCGTCGACGGCCCGCAGGTCGTGCCCGACGGCGACCCGGTCGAACAGGCCCTGCGCGCCGGAGCGGCCGCCGGGTACGACGTCATCGTCACCACCGGCGGTACGGGCATCTCGCCCACCGACCGCACCCCCGAGGCCACCCGCCGCGTCCTGGACCACGAGATCCCCGGCATCCCCGAGGCGATCCGTGCCGAGGGCCGCGAGAAGGTCCCCACCGCCGCGCTCTCCCGGGGACTGGCGGGCGTCGCGGGCCGCACCCTCATCGTGAACCTGCCGGGCTCCACCGGCGGGGTGCGCGACGGACTCGCCGTCCTCACCCGTCTCCTGGTGCACGCCGTCGACCAGTTGCGCGGCGGCGATCACCCCCGACCGGGGAGCCCGAGCTGAACGTCTCGACCTGGCCGGTGGTCCTCCGCGACGGCGCGATCGTGCTCCGCCCGATCAAACTGCGCGACCAGCGCATGTGGCGCGAGGTCAACCGGCGCAACCGCGACTGGCTGCGCCCCTGGGAGGCGACGGTGCCGCCGCCCGCCCCGGGCGGACCGGTGGCCCAGCGCCCCACGTACCGTCAGATGATCCGCCACCTGCGGGCCGAGGCCAACGCGGGCCGGATGCTGCCCTTCGCGATCGAGTACGAGGGCCGGCTGGTCGGTCAGCTGACGGTCGCCGGGATCACCTGGGGCTCGATGTGCTCGGGCCATGTCGGCTACTGGGTCGATCAGGAGGTGGCCGGCCGGGGGGTGATGCCGACCGCGGTCGCCCTCGCCGTCGACCACTGCTTCCGCGCGGTCGGACTGCACCGGATCGAGGTGTGCATTCGGCCGGAGAACGGGCCCAGCAGAAGAGTCGTGGAGAAACTGGGATTCCGCGAGGAGGGCCTGCGCCCGCGCTATCTCCACATCGACGGCGCATGGCGGGATCACCTCATCTATGCGCTCACCGCGGAGGAAGTGCCCGACGGGATGTTGCGGCGCTGGCACCGGACGCGACCTGGAACGCCACGGGAAATAAAATAAGTGTTCGATATTGATCGGCAGTTGACCGATGGCGAACGCACAAACGCCCATGGTTGATCCGAAGAATCACAAAAAAAGTCCGTGATATCAGCCGGATCGTGCGACACACCGGGCCAATTGGCGGATGCCTCCGCGCAAACCCCTCTACGGTGTGAGACGTGAGCAGCAGCGGCCTCATCTATGCAGTCATCGTCGGGGCCTGGGCCGCCTACTTGGTGCCGATGTGGCTCCGCAGGCAGGATGAGCTCAACGAAGCCCGTCCGACGGAACGCTTCAGCACCGCCATCCGGCTGCTGTCCGGACGGGCGGCGATGGAGCGCCGGTATGCCAAGGAGCTGCGGGAGCGCACCGCCGAGGAGGCGGAGCCCGACGCCGACCCGGACGTCGCCACGGACCGAATGGTCTCCGTGGACGTCCGGGCCTTCGCCGCGCCCGACGCGCAGACCGAAGCCCGGGTGCACGACCCGGCGCGCGCCGCCGAGGAGCGCCCCGAACCGGCACCGGCCCCCGCCCGACGAGCCCGTCCGCGCCCCGGCGGAACGGACGCCGAGCGCGTCCGGCGCGCCAAGCGCCTCCAGGTCCTCGCGCGCCGACGGCGCACCACCGTGATCCTCTTCCTGGCCTTCACCCTCGGCGCGGTGGTCGCGGCCGTCGGCGGCCTGCACTTCCTCTGGGCACCCGCGGTTCCGGCCGTGCTGCTGAGCACGTACATCGTGCATCTGCGGGCCCAGGAGCGGCGCCGGTTCGCCTTCACCATGGACCGCCGCCGGGCCGAGGTGGCGGCGCAGCACCTGCGCGAGAACCGCCCCCGCAGGCACCAGCCGGACGCGGCGGCCCCCGCCGAGACCGACGAGGAGCCCGAAGCGCGCCGCCCCGAGCCGGAGCCGACGCCCGCGGTCTCCCCGCAGGAGGCCGGCCGCCGTGCCCTGGTCGAGCAGACGGACCACGCGGAATGGGTCGACCAGCAGCGCGAACGCGGCCGGGTCCAGGGCGACAGCTGGGAGCCGGTCCCGGTCCCGCTGCCGACCTATGTCACCGCCCCGGTCGCCCCGCGCGCCACCGGTGGCGTCGAGGTCGGCAACCCGGAGACCTGGAGCGCGGCCCGCTCCAGCGCCGCCGAGCCCACCCAGACGGGCACCTCGCACCCCGCGGCACCCCCGGTCGACCCGGCGCCGCGCCAGCGCACCAACCAGTCCCGCCGCACCCGCGACCGGGGCCGGACCCCGCTCTTCGACCAGTACGAGGACGGGGAACGTCCCCGGGCCGCCAACGAGTGAGTCCGCTCCGGACCCCGCTGCACCGCCGCCTCGGCTGACCAGCACGGACCGGATTTCCGAGCACCCCGTCGGGGGTGCTAGAGTTTCACTCGTTGCAAGGGCCTGTGGCGCAGTCTGGTAGCGCACCTCGTTCGCATCGAGGGGGTCTGGGGTTCAAATCCCCACAGGTCCACCGCACACACGAAGGTCCCGTCCGATCGAAAGATCGGGCGGGACCTTCGTCGTTCCGCGGGGCGTTCCCGCTCTCGGAGATCGAGGAGCGTTCGACCGGACGGGAGCGCCGGTGGAAGTCGCTCAGGGCGAACATCTGCACGCCGCCCGGCCCGGCGAGCACCTGCCGGACTCGCGCCGGACGGCCGTGCGCCTGGTCATGCTGTCCGACGACGGCGGCGGACCCGCGCCGCCGCCGGACGAGGAGCGGTGACGGCGGGGCCGGCCGTGCCCGGGATCAGTGGGCGTTGTCCAGGCGCGCCCGCTGGTCGTCCGTCAGGTCCAGGTCGACCGCCGCCAGGTTCTCCTTCAGCTGGGCCACCGACGAAGCACCGGTCAGCGGGATCACCGGCAGCCGGCCGCCGATCTGCCAGGCCAGGACGACCTGGTTGATGCCGGCCCCGGTCTCGGCGGCGATCTCGCGCAGGACCGCGAGCCGTGCGGGGGTGCCGGGGTGGTCGTAGTCCTGGGGGAGGGGCTTGTCGGTGCGGGTGTACGCGCCGGCGAGCAGCGGTGAGTAGGCGACCAGGGTCAGTGCGGGTTCGGCGCGCAGGTAGCTGAGCATCTCGGGGCCGGCGTGGCCGAGGCTGCCGTCCTCGAAGAGCGGGCTGGGGACGTCGAACCGGGGACGCAGATGGCTGTGCTGGTACTGCAGCACCTCGTAGCCGGGCAGTTTGGCGGCGGCCGCGAGCGAGCGGGCCCGCTCCACCCGCCAGACGGCGTGGTTGCTGGCGCCCAGCAGCCCGGCCGTGCCCTCCGCCACCAGCTCCCCGAACGCCTCGACGGTCTCGCCGAGGGGGACGGTCCGGTCCTCGATGTGTGCGTAGAGCAGGTCCAGCTTGTCCACGCCGAGCCGTTCCCGGCTGCGCTCGGCGGCCTCGCGGACCGCCTTCGCGGACAGGCCCTCCGGGTTGTCGACGAACCCGGTCCCGGGCGCGAGGGGTTCGGCGCCCAGTTTGGTGGCGATGACCACCTCGTCGCCGATGCCGCGGCTGCGCCGCCACTTGCCGAGCAGCCGCTCGCTCTGGCCGCCGAGACCGCCGTCGACCCAGTACGCGTAGTTGTCGGAGGTGTCGATGAAGGTGCCGCCGGCCTCGACGAAGTGGTCCAGGATCGCGAACGACGTCTTCTCGTCGGTGACGGACCCGAAGAGCATCGCGCCGAGCGCGAGGACGCTCACCTCGCGGCGGGTGGCGGGATCGGTTCCGATGGTGCGGTACTTCATGGCGGTCCCCTCCGGTTCCGGCCGCCGTCGTTCGGTGGCCGTGAGAAGGAGTGTGGATGTTGAAGTGCACTTCAGGGCAAGGGGTTCCGGTCGTGGTCGCGGGGTGGGCGTCGCCTACTCTGAACGCGTTCACCCCTCTTGAATTCCTCCGAATTCTCCGCACCGAGAGGAGCGCCCAGTGACGGTCGACAAGCCCGAGCTCCGGATCGACACCAGCAAGCCCCACCCCGCGCGCGTCTACGACTGGCTCCTGGGCGGCAAGGACAACTATCCGGTCGATCAGCAGGTGGCGGAGCGGCTGCCCGCGGAGGCGCGGGGCAACGCGGCGCGGAACCGGGCCTTCATGCACCGGGCCTCCGCCTGGCTGGCGCGCAACGGGGTCGATCAGTTCCTCGACATCGGCACCGGCATCCCCACCGAGCCCAATCTGCACCAGGTGGTCCAGGGCATCACGCCGTCCGCCCGGATCGTCTACGCGGACAACGACCCGATCGTCCTGCGGCACGCGGAGGCGCTGCTGATCAGCAGGCCGGAGGGGGCCACCGACTACATCCACGCGGATGCGCGGCGGCCGGAGGCGATCATCGAACACGCCCGCGGGCTGCTGGACTTCGACCGGCCGGTCGCCTTGTCCCTCATCGCGCTGCTGCACTTCCTGCCGGACGACGAGGACCCGTACGGCATCACCCGCGCCCTCGTCGACGCGTTGCCGTCGGGCAGCTTCCTGGTGCTCTCGCACGGCACGGCCGACCAGCACCCGGAGCTGAAGGACGAGACCGAGTCCACGTACAGGAAGGGGGCGATCCCGCTGCGGATGCGTACCCGGAGCGAGGTGGAGCCCTTCTTCGAGGGGCTGGAGCTCGTCGAGCCCGGACTGGTCTTCGCCACGGAGTGGTACCGCGAGGAGCCCGCGCCGGTGCGGGAGCGCAGCGGCTTCTACGTGGGTGTCGGCCGGGTGCGCTGAACCCGGGCCGATGAGTTCCGGGCGGTGCGGCGGTCCTGCTTTTCGGAGCATGAGCGGGAAGGTGGACCGATGACCAATCTGAACGATGTCCTGAACGAGTACGTCGGTGACGGGGCGGCGCCCGGCGCGGTGGGGCTGGTGGCCCGGGGGGACCGGGCCGAGGTGGTGGCCGTCGGATCGGCCGATGCGGACGGCGCGGTCCCGATGGGCCGGGACTCGATCTTCCGTATCGCGTCGATGACCAAGCCCATCACCGCCGCCGCGGTCATGATGCTGGTCGAGGAGGGCCGGCTCGCGCTGAACGAGCCGGTCCGGCAGTGGCTGCCGGAGCTGGCGGCACCGATGGTGGTCCGTACGCCGTCCTCCCCGGCCGACGACGTGGTTCCGGCCGACCGGGTGATCACGGTGGAGGACCTGCTCACCTTCCGGGCCGGGTACGGCTTCCCGTCGGACTTCTCGCTGCCCGCGGTCGGGCTGCTGTTCAGCGAGCTGAAACAGGGGCCGCCGCAGCCGCAGACCGTCCCGGAGCCGGACGCCTGGATGGCCGCGCTGTCCCGTATCCCGCTGCTCCACCAGCCGGGCGAGGCATGGCTGTACAACACCTGCTCCGACATCCTCGGGGTGCTGATCGCCCGGGTCGCGGACCGGTCGCTGCCCGAGTTCCTGGCGGAGCGGCTGTTCGAGCCGCTGGGGATGGCCGACACCGGATTCGCGGTGCCGGCGGAGAAGGCCGACCGGTTCACCGGTTACTACCGGGCCGATCCGGAGGGCGGCGGGCTCCGGCTGGTCGACGGACCGGACGGGCAGTGGAGGACTGTGCCCGCGTTCCCGTCCGGCGCCGGCGGGCTGGTCTCGACCGCCGACGACTGGTACGCCTTCGCCCGGATGCTGCTCGCCGGGGGTGACGGGGGGAGCGACGGGCGGCGGGTGCTGTCGGAGGAATCGGTGCGGCTGATGACCACCGACCATCTGACGCGGGCGGAGCGCGACAGCAGCACGCTGTTCCTGGAGGGGCAGGGCTGGGGATTCGGAGGGTCGGTGGATGTCGAGGCCATCGAGCCCTGGAACGTTCCCGGGCGCTACGGCTGGGTGGGCGGCACGGGCACGGCGGGGCACCTGACGCCCGCCACCGGCCTGGTCACCGTCCTGCTCACCCAGCTGGAGATGGCCGGACCGACCCCGCCCACGCTGATGCGGGAGTTCTGGCGGTACGCGGCCGACGCCTGACGGCCGGGGTACGGCCGCTACCGCAGCGGCTTGGCGAAGCAGCGGCTGCTCTCGTACATGCGGTAGTGGCCGAACTTCTCGCACGGGGTGTAGCCGCTGGACAGATACAGCGCGATCGCCTCGGGCTGCTGATCCCCGGTCTCCAGCACCATGCGGACACGGCCCGCCGCCCGCGCGTCGTCCTCCAGGGCGGCCAGGATGCGGCGGGCCAGCCCGTTGCCCCGGCCCTCGGGTATCACGAACATCCGCTTGAGCTCGGCGTCGCCGTCCGAGTAGCCCTCCTCGTTGCGGTTCTGGGTGCGCCAGCCGCCGGTGGCGACGGGGCGGTCCCGCGCGTCGTAGGCGAGGAGGTACAGGCCGTTCGGCGGCTCGAACATCGCGGGGTCGAGCGGTGTGACATCGCCCTCGTCCCCGTACCGCTCGGCATATTCGAGCTGCACCTGGTCGTTGAGTCTGACGGCATCGGGGTGGTCGAACGACCGAGGGTGGATAATCATGCGGATTATGGTACATGTATGCGTGAGTTGAATGTCGGTATCGTGCCGGGATGCTGACTGTCACCACCGCCAATGTGAACGGGCTCCGTGCCGCCGCCAAGAAGGGCTTCGTCGAGTGGCTGGCCCTGACCGAAGCCGATGTGATCTGCCTCCAGGAAGTACGGGCCGAGCCGCAGCAGCTGCCCGAAGAGGTGCGTGAGCCGGCCGGCTGGCACACCGTGCACGCACCGGCCGCCGCCAAGGGGCGGGCCGGGGTCTCCCTCTACACGCGGCGTGCGCCGGAGCGCGTGCAGATCGGGTTCGGCGGGTTCGGGGACGCCGGGAGCGAGGAGTTCGACGCGAGCGGGCGGTACGTGGAGATCGACCTGCCGGGCGTCACGGTCGCGAGCCTGTATCTGCCCTCCGGCGAGGTCGGGACCGAGAAGCAGGACGAGAAGGAGCGGTTCATGGCCGCGTTCCTCCCGTACCTCAAGGGCCTGAAGAAGCGGGCCGCGGCCGACGGCCGTGAGGTGCTGGTCTGCGGTGACTGGAACATCGCCCACCAGGAGGCGGACCTCAAGAACTGGAAGGGCAACAAGAAGAACTCCGGCTTCCTCCCCGAGGAGCGGGAGTGGCTGACCCGGGTCTTCGACGAGGCCGAGTACGTCGATGTCGTGCGGGCGCTGCACCCCGACGAGGAGGGGCCGTACTCGTGGTGGTCCTACCGGGGGCGGGCCTTCGACAACGACACCGGCTGGCGGATCGACTACCAGGTGGCGACGCCGGGCCTGGCCGGGCGCGCGGTGAAGGGCTGGGTCGAGCGGGCCGCGACGCACGGTGAGCGGTGGAGCGACCACGCACCGGTGACGGTGGTCTTCGAACAGTAGAGCGTGCGAACGGGGAGAGTGCCGGGCGGTACGGGCCGGGAAGTATCCCGGCGTGCGATCGAGATCGAGAGAGTCCGCCCGGCAGCAGTCTTCGCGTGACCGCCCGTCAGGGAGCGGGATCCCGTGGCGGTTCGTCGGTGTTCTCGCGGCGCAGCCGCCGGTCCAGCGCCATGGACAGCTCGGCGTCCATCACCGCGCGGGCCAGCGGCCGGAGCTGGGGCGGTTCGGTCCCGTCGCCCCGGCTCTCCAGGACGCCCACGAAGAGTTCGGCGAGCGCGTCGGCGTGCTCGCGGACGCGGCGGCCGGCCGCCAGCACCGCGGCGAGCGGCACCCCCTCGCGCACCAGCTGGGACGACACCTCCAGCAGGCGGCGGCTGATGTGGACGATCTCGTCGCCGTCGGTGGCGAGATAGCCCAGTTCGAGGGCGGCGGCCAGGTTCTCCGGGGTGGTCTCGCCCTCGAAGTAGTCCGCGAGCTGCTCGGGGGTGAGGCGCACCGGGGTCTCCTCGGTCGGCTCGCCCAGGCCCAGCACCTCGGCGACATCGCGCCCGCTCTCGAAGGTGCGGGCGAGATCGGCGATGCCGGTGAGGGTGTGGCCGCGCTCCAGCAGGCCGGTGATGGTGCGCAGCCGGGCCAGGTGGTGGTCGTCGTACCAGGCGATGCGCCCCTCGCGGCGGGGCGGCGAGATCAGTCCGCGCTCACGGTAGAAGCGCACGGTCCGCACCGGGATGCCGGCCTTCTCGGCCAGCTCCTCCATGCGGTATTCGCGGTGCTCGCGTCCTTCGGCCACACCCGCACCCTACCGGCCTCGCCGGTGGCGGACGCCGCTTGTTGTACCGCCGGTAACTTTCCCTTGCCGTACCCCTACCCATCAGTACGGAGCTGCTCTACTCTCCCAACAATGCCAGTGATTGCTGGCAGAGTCGTGTGACGTACCGCGGGAGGCGGCAGCATGGCCCAGCACGAGCACGTACGAGTGGCGGTGATCGGATCCGGATTCGGGGGCCTCGGGGCCGCGGTCCGGCTGCGCCGCGAAGGCATCACGGACTTCGTCGTCCTGGAGCGGGCCGATTCCGTCGGTGGCACCTGGCGCGACAACAGCTATCCGGGCTGCGCCTGCGACGTACCGTCCCACCTCTACTCGTTCTCGTTCGCACCCAACCCCGAGTGGCCGCGCACCTTCTCCGGGCAGGAGCACATCCGCGCCTACCTGGAGCACGTCGCGGACACCTTCGGGCTGCGCCCGCACCTCCGGCTGAGCCATGAAGTGACGATTATGCGCTGGGAGCGCGAGGAACTGCACTGGGTCATCGAGACGGCGAACGGGGCCCGCTTCACGGCCGATGTCGTGGTCTCCGCGACCGGTCCGCTCTCCGACCCGAAGACGCCGGACATACCGGGTCTCGCCGACTTCCCCGGCAAGGTCTTCCACTCGGCCCGCTGGGACCACGACGCCGATCTGGCCGGCAAGCGCGTCGCCGTGATCGGCACCGGCGCCTCCGCCATCCAGATCGTGCCCGCGATCCAGCCGAAGGTCGGCAGCCTCACGCTCTTCCAACGCACCCCGCCCTGGGTCATGCCGCGTATGGACCGGAAGATCAGCGGCGCCGAGCGCTGGCTGCACCGCGCCCTGCCGGTCACCGGCACGGCCCGCCGCGGACTGCTCTGGGGCATAAGGGAGTTGCAGGTCAGCGCCTTCACCAAGCACCCGGGTGAGCTGGGCCTGGTCGAGAGGATAGCCAAGGCCAACATGGCGCGGGCGATCAAGGACCCGGAGCTGAGGGCCAAGCTGACCCCCTCGTACCGCATCGGCTGCAAGCGCATCCTGCTCTCCAGCGCCTACTATCCGGCGCTCGCCCAGCCCAATGTGGACGTGGTCGCCTCCGGCCTGGCCGAGGTGCGCGGTTCCACGCTGGTCGCCTCCGACGGTACGGAGACCGAGGTCGACGCGATCATCTTCGGCACCGGCTTCCACGTCACCGACATGCCGATCGCCGAGCGGGTGGTGGGCGCGGACGGCATCACGCTCACCGAGTCGTGGAAGGACGGCATGCAGGCGCTGCGCGGCGCCAGCGCCGCGGGCTTCCCCAACTGGATGACGATCATCGGCCCCAACACCGGGCTCGGGAACTCCTCGATGATCCTGATGATCGAGTCCCAGCTGAACTACATGGCCGACTACCTGCGCCAGCTGAACGTGCTGGGCGGGCGCGTCGCGCTCGACGCGCGGACCTCGGCGGTCGGGTCCTGGAACCGCCGCGTCCAGGAGCGGATGAAGCGCACCGTGTGGAACACCGGGGGCTGCAACAGCTGGTACCTGGACGCCAACGGGCGCAACACCACGGTCTGGCCGGGCACCACCGCCGAATTCCGCAAGGCGACGCGGTCGGTCGACCTCTCGGAGTACGAGGTCGTACGGCTACCGAGGAAGGCCGCCGCCGCGAAGGGGTCCGGGAAGGCCGTCGCCGAGGAGGTCGTGGGATGAGCCGGCTGCTGCGGCGCGACGGCGCCCCTCCGGTCCCCGCGCGCGAACTCACCGTGCGCTCCGCCGACGGCGCCCGCATCCACGTAGAGGTGCACGGGCGCGTCGGCGCCCCCGCCGTGGTCCTCGCGCACGGCTGGACATGCAGCACCCGCTTCTGGGACGCGCAGATCAGGGGCCTCGCGGCGGACCACCGGGTCGTCGTCTACGACCAGCGCGGCCACGGCGCATCGCCCGCGGTCGCCCCCGGGGAATGCAGCACCGACGCCCTCGCCGACGACCTCGAAGCGGTGCTGGCCGCCACCCTGGAACCGGGTGAGAGGGCCGTCCTCGGCGGGCACTCCATGGGCGGCATGACGATCATGGCCGCCGCCCGGCGGGCCGGTCTGCGTGAGCACGCGGCCGCCGTACTGCTGTGCAGCACCGGGAGTTCGCGGCTGCCCGCCGAGTCGGTGGTGGTCCCGATGCGGGCCGGGGCGGTGCGGACCCGGATGACCCGGGGAATCCTCGTGGCGTCGGCCCCGCTGGGGCCGGTCACGCCGATTACCCGGCGGGTGCTCAAGTACGCCACGATGGGAGCGGGGTCGGCCCCGGAGCGGGTGGAGACCTGCGCCCGGATCGTGCACGCCTGCCCGAGGAAGGCCCGGGCCGCCTGGGGGCGGGTCCTCGCGGACCTCGATCTCGACGCGGGCGTACGGGAGTTGCGGGTGCCCACGGCGGTGATCGCGGGTACGGCGGACCGGCTCACCCCGATCGGGCACGCACGCGCGATCGCGGCCGCGCTCCCCGACGGCCTGGGGCTCACCGAGCTGACGGGCCTGGGCCACATGACGCCGGTGGAGGCACCGGAGGCGGTCACGGCGAAGCTCCGGGAGCTGGCCGCCGCGTACCTCCCGGCGGGTGCGGACGCGGGCACGAAGACGGATTCGAGTGCGGGCACGGGTACGGCCGAGAAGGAGGAGGTCGCATGAGCGGCAGGCGGAGTCTCGAAGGACAGGTCGTCGTCGTCACGGGCGCGGCGCGCGGCGTGGGCGAACTGCTGGCCCGCAAGCTCTCGGCGCGCGGCGCGAAACTCGCGCTGGTCGGGCTGGAGCCGGACGAGCTGAAGAAGGTCTCCGAGCGGCTGCACTCGGAGAGCGACCACTGGTTCGCGGACGTCACCGACCACGAGGCGATGGCGCGGGTCGCCCAGGAGGTCAAGAAGCGGTTCGGGAAGATCGATGTCGTCGTCGCCAACGCCGGGGTCGCCGCGGGCGGACCGTTCGTCGACTCGGACCCGGAGGCGTGGCGCCGGGTCATCGAGGTCAACCTGATCGGCGGCGCGGTGACCGGGCGGGCGTTCCTGCCGGTGCTGATGGAGAGCCGCGGCTACTTCCTCCAGATCGCCTCGCTCGCGGCGATGACGCCGGCGCCGATGATGACCGCGTACTGCGCGTCCAAGTCGGGCGTGGAGGCGTTCGCGCACAGCCTGCGGGCCGAGGTCGCCCACCGGGGCGTGAAGGTCGGGGTCGGCTACCTGTCCTGGACCGACACGGACATGGTGCGGGGCGCCGACCAGGACGACGTGATGCGCGAACTGCGCCAGCGGCTGCCCTGGCCGGCGAACCGCACGTACCCGCTGGGCCCCGCCGTCGACCGGATCGTCGCCGGTGTCGAGCGCCGGTCCCCGCACGTGTACGCGCAGTGGTGGCTGCGCGGGATGCAGTCCGTACGGGGATACCTGCCCTCGCTGATAGGCGTCGTCGGCCAGCGGGAGGTCCGCAGGTTCGGATCGCGGCTGGACAGCGTGAGCAAGGGCCTCGTGGGCGCCGGAGGCGCCGCTGACCAGGACGCGAGGGCGGCGACTACGCAGCGTAAGTGATCGACATGCGGTGGATGCCGGGTCCTGCGACGCTGAACGAGGTCCTCACGGACCGCCCCCAAGCATCCACTAGGAGTGAACAGCATGGGTATTGCAGACCAGTTCAAGGACAAGGCGCAGCAGCTCGCCGACGAGGCCAAGAAGAAGGCCGGGGAAGGCCGGAACAAGGGCCAGGAGCGGATGAGCACCGAGGGCCGGGAGCGGACGCAGAGCGCGTCCGAGCGGGCCTCGAAGACGTCGCAGCAGGGCCGTGACAAGGCCCGGGGCGCCACGGACGAGCTCCGCGAGCGTCGCGAGCGCTGACCGGCCTCCGCGACACTGCGCGTTGTCCGTGAGGGGCGCGCCCGGATCTCCGGGCGCGCCCCTTCCGCCTGGCGCGGGCCGGGGTCCGGCGGTCCTGGCCCCGACTCCGGCGGTTCCGGGCCCGGCCCCGGTGGTTTCGGTTTTGGCCCCGGTGGTCCCGGCCCCGGTCCCGGTCCCGGTCTCAGTCCTGGTTCGCGGCCGGGTGCACCAGGTCGCTCGGGTCGGTGTTCGCCCCGCACAGCACCACGGCGATCCGCTCGCCTTCGCGCGGCCGGTAGCCGTCGCACGGCGCGGTGAGCGTGGCCAGTGCGGTGGCGGCGGCGTGCTCGACGGCGACGCGGCGGTGGTCCCACAGCGCCTGGCGGGCGCGGACGATTTCGACGTCCGGCACCAGCACGGAGCGGATGTCGTTCTCGCGTGCGGCGCGCAGGGCCAGGGCGGTGGCCCGCCGGGCGCCGAGGGAGTCGATGGCGACCGATTCGACGGGGACGTCGACCGGGCCACCGGCCTCCAGGGCGGCGTTCAGCGCCCGGCAGTTCTCCGGCTCGACGGCGACCGTGCGGATGCCGTGGTGCCGGGCGGCGGTGGCGACGCCGGCGAACAGACCGCCGCCACCGACCGAGACCACCACGGTGTCCAGACCGGGGATCCGGGCGTGGATCTCCTCCAGCAGGGTGCCGGCCCCGGCGGCGATCAGCGCGTGGTCGTAGGCGTGCGAGGTGAGCGCGCCGGACGAGGCGGCGAACTCCTCGCACGCCTCCAGGGCCTCGGCGTACTCCGCGCCGACCAGCCGCACGTCCGCCCCGTAGCCGCGCAGCTTGGCGATCTTCACCGCCGGGGCGGTGCTCGGCAGGAACACCGTGGCCCGTACGCCCTGCTGCTGGGCGGCCCACGCGCAGGCCAGCCCGGCGTTGCCACCGGAGGCGATGGTCACCCCCGCGTCCGGCAGGGTGCCCGCCTCGCGGTGGGCCTGGACGAAGTTCTGTGCGCCGCGCGCCTTGAAGGAGCCGGTGTGCTGCATGAACTCCAGTGCGTACCAGAGCTCGTAGGACTCCTCGGACCCCGCGCGGACCGTGTCCGCTGCGCCGGATGCGACGGGTGTGACCGTGACCGGGCGGATGTGTCCTGCGGTCCGTTCGGTGGCGGCCCTGATGTCGTCGTACGTGAGGTTGTCGCCGAACAGGTCCGTGTCCCGGTCGCCCATGTCTTCCACTCCCGCAGTCGTCGAATCGGCCAGCTTATGCAGCGGCCGGCTCCGACGCGATGCGGGCTCCTCCCGACACCGTCCGCGTCCCACCGTCCCACTGTCCCGCCCCACCCTCACCACGGACGACGTCTTCGCAGGTCACAGTGTGGGACGTCCCCCGAGCGCGTCACTTCCCCGGCGGCCCTGGCAGCCCCTTCGCCCCGCCCCGCAATGTGGTTGCGGAGCCGGCCGACGGGGCCGGTTCGAACTTCGGGGAGGGAACAGAATGCGAACCATGACGAGGGCGTTCGTCGGCGTCACCACCGCCATCGCGATCGCCGGTGGGGGCGTGGCGGCCGCGGGTACCGGCTTCGCGGCGACCGGTCGGCCGACGAACGCGGCGGCGAGCGCCACGGCCGTCACCCCGCAGGCGATCGTCAACCTCGGCCTCAACGCCACGCAGGCCAAGAAGCTCCAGCGCGACCTGAAGGCCAACTGGGGCTACAAGGGTGCCATCGACGGGCAGCTCGGCCCGGACAGCTGGAAGGCGATGCAGCGCTTCCTGAAGCAGTGGGGTTACAACGACGGCATCGACGGGATCGTCGGCCCCAACACGGTGAAGGCGATCCAGCGCTGGCTGAAGGCCAACTGGGGCTACACGGGCGGGATCGACGGCGTCGCCGGTCCGGGGACCAAGGCCGCGCTGGCGCGGTACTGCAACTCCTGAGTCCGTCGTACGCGCCGGGGGCGGGGTGTGCCGTCCCCGGCGCGTACGGTCCGTTCGTCCGGGGCCGGTCAGCCGGTGAAGCACTCGGGGCGGCTGCCCGGAACCTCCAGGCAGATCCTGGCGCCCGCTTTGCTGTCACCGGCGGCCATCGGTGTCGCCAGATACTGCCCGGCGTCGCGGCGCCCTTCGGCCGTGACCTGCTGGGTGTGCCCGGTCGGGAGTGACAGTTCGACCCGGTCGCCCGGCAGCAGCCCGGTGGTCCGCACCCACACGGTGTGGCAGAGCTGGGCGTGGCGCAGTTCCAGGCGCCGTCCGCCGGACGCGGTGTGGGTGGCGAGGGTGGTGATCATCCCGGCCCCGCCGCAGCCCATCGCCACGGGGCTCCGGCCCTCACAACCGGCGGCCCGGCAGCCCGGGTTGCGCACGAGCGGTTCCGTGGCGGCGCGGGCCCGCCCGTCCGGGCTTCCGTCCAGGAACGCGACCACGGCCAGGCAGGCCACCGCCACCCCGGCCACGGTCATGGCGACCACCCACCACCGCACGCCCGAGCGGGAGACGGTGGCGGGCCGCTCGGTGGCGGGCCGGTCCAGTTCCTCCGGTACGGGTACGGGTACGGGCCGGGCCCGGCCGCTCCACTCGGCGTCCGCCAGCTCCCAGAGCGCCAGCAGCCGGCCGGCCGGCGTCCCGGTCAGCTCGCACAGCGCCTCGACCGCCTGGCGCGGCGCGGGCTTCTTGCCGTTGAGATAGCGCTCCCAGGACGACTTGCTGTACGGGGTACGGGCCGCCAGCGCGGCGAGGCTCAGCCCGGACCGCTCCCTGATCTCCCTTAGCCGCTCTGCCAGTTGGCCGCTCACGACGGAGACCGTCATCGGCGCAGCTCCCGCCAGGTGTCCGGGCCGATGATGCCGTCCATGACCAGGTGGCGTGCGCCCTGGAACCTCTTGGCGGCGCCCTTGGTGCGCTCGTCGTACAGCCCGTCGAAGACGCCGGGGCTGAAACCCTTCTCGCGCAGCAGGCACTGGGCCTCCACCACGTCGAACCCGGTGCTGTTGATGTCGAGCAGCATCTCGCGGGTGCCGCTGTGTCCCGCCCGCAGCTCGCCGCCCTTGCGCCGTACGTCGCAGGTGTAGGTCTGCCCGCGCAGATACCCGGTCCCGGCGGCCACGGCACCGGCCTTCTCCGCCGTGGCGTCGTCGTCCCACGCCCCCGCGACCAGCAGCCCGCCCCCGAAGGAAACGGCGACGGCCAGCGCCACCGCCCCGAGCGTCCACTTCAGCGGCACGGTGCGCCCCGCCCGGGGCGGCTCCTGCTCCTGTTCGTCCTGCTCCTGCTGGTCCCGTTCCCGGTCCTGCTCCCGCGTCGGCTGGTCAGGCCGTGCGGCGGCTTCCTCGGTACGGGCCCGCTCGGCGACCTCGTACAGCACGACGAGCCGCGTCGGGTCCGTACCGGAGACCTGCGCCAGCTCCTCGACCGCCTTGCGCGGCACGGGCTTCTTGCCGTTCAGATACCGTTCCCACGAGGAACGGCTGTAGCTGGTCCGGGTCGAGAGCGCGGCCAGGCTCAGGCCGCTGTGGTCCTTCAGTCTGCGTAACTGGACGAGAAGTTGGCGTTCGCTGCTGGGCAGCTCGGTGGGCAGCTCTTTCCATCGCGGCATGCGGATTCCCCCCGGTTCTTCCTGCCGTTGCCTTAAATAGTGGGGTATCCGGGCCCCACGCGCGAGGAGTTGACGCTCTCGGTGCGGTGCGAGCCAAGTGGCCGGGATCCGGAAGGAATTGGTGTTGATCGCGGAAGCGCACTTGTCTCTGCGACCATGGAGCCGGTAGGAACCATGCGTGACCGATCAAGGGAAGTTCGCGCGCTTTCTCATAACGCTCTCGGCCGTCATCGTCGCCGGGTGCGCCCTCACCGTGACGATCAAGGTGATGAACACCGATCCCGAAGCGTTCCACCCGCCGCGGCTGCTGGACCAGGAAGCGGTGGAACTGCAGGCCGCCCGGGCCGCGCGGGGGCCGAAGGACGTGTCCAGGGACGGGGTGGAGTGCCCGACGGCCATGGAGGCCGAGAAGGGCAACAAGTTCGACTGCAGGGTCCTGGTCGGTTACAACGACAAGACCGTCACGGTCGAGGTCATCGACGACCAGGGCAGGCTCAGTATGAACGCCTCCTGACATTGACGGCCAGAGCCTTGACCACTGCCACGGGGCTCAGGAATCGCAGCGGACCGATCAGGCGGGCCGCGAACAGGTACATGTGCCGCGCCAGCGCTGTGTCGCGCGCCGCGGCGGAGAACATCAGCCGTTCCATGGCCTTGAACGGACGGGACTTGGCATAGTCGGCGGCCAGCTGCTGGTGACCGGTCAGCCGGCGCCGGTGCGTGCGCGCGTACGCCGTGAGGGACGCGTCGAGGTCTTCCCGCAGCCCGGTCGCGGCCGGTGCGACCGCATCGGCCAGCCATTGCGCGGTCTGCAGGGCCCACCCGCATCCCACGCCCCACAGCGGGTCACTGGTCAGGGCGGCGTCGCCGATGAGCGCGACGCCCGGTGCGGTCGGCCTGCGGGTGTGGAGCGGGTAGTCGACCGTGCCGATGATCTTCGACACGCGCTCGGCGGAGTCGACGGGCGGCGCCTCGGGCAGAGCGCGGAAGAATTCGAGGAAGCTGCCCTCCAGGTCCTCCTTGAAGGCCGGCAGCCACTTCTTGTCCGGGAGCGCCGCGAGGACCGTCACGCCGTCGTCGTTCGGGAACGCGTACGCCATGTCGGGGTCGAGGAACCACGCCTGGCCGATTCCGCCGGGCAGCGGAAGACCGCGGAAGTGCGCGAGATAGCCGAACCGCCCGTTCTCGTACTGCCTGGTGGGCACCCCGGCGAGCTTCGCCACGGCCGAGTCCTTGCCATCGGCCCCGACCACCAGGCGGGCCCGGATCTCGCGCTCGCCCTGCGGCGTCGACGCCCGCACCCCCACGGTCCGCCCGGCTTCCCGGACGAGCCCGGTCACACGGTGGCCGAGCAGCAGATCGACGCCGGGCGTCTCCACCGCACGGGACCTGATCAACGGATCGAGGGTGCTGCGCCGCACGTTGTACCCGTGCGGCAGCTCGGGGCCGTCCGACGGGGCGTTCGGCTCGATCCATCCCCAACGGGTGTGCCAGCGCGCATCGTTACGAAGGGCTCCCGCCTTCTCAAGAGCGGGTACGAGGCCGAGTTCGTCCAGCACCGGGTAGGCGTTGGCCGTGATGGAGTGGGTGCAGAGCACCTTGTACGCCTCGGGGTCCGAGCGGCGCTCCAGCAGCGCGACGCGGACGCCGCGTCGAGCGAGCAGGATCGCGGCGGCGCTGCCGGCGAGGCCGGATCCGCTGATGACGACTTCGTAGTCCTGTCCCGGACCCCCAGGCAGTGTCATGCACCGATCATGCCCTGATTCCGGTTCGCTCCCCAGCCTCTGGGCCAGGGAACGAGTCAAGCGGCCTTGACGGCCTCGACGAACGGCGCCCACGCGGACGCGGGGATGACGAGCACGGGTCCTTCTGGGCGCTTGGAGTCGCGGACGGGGACGAGGCCCTGGTGGCCGTCCGCGACTTCGAGGCAGTCGCCGCCGGAGGTGTTGCTGTGGCTGCTCCTACGCCAGATCGCGGTGTTCAAGTCGATTGGGGTGCACGCCATTTCGGAATTCCTCTGCCGCTTTCTCGATCATTGCGAGGGACACCTCCGGCGGCAAGGCGGTGGCCCTCAGCAGATCGTACGACCTCCGATACTGCTTCACGAGGCCCGGATCGTCGACGGAAACTCCATGGTGCTGGCCCTCCGTGTAGGCGAATGGCGGGGCGTCCGCGAAGTCCAGAATCAGGGCGTTGCCCTGCATGAGGGGGTGCGCTCCCGCGTTCCACGGAATGATCTGCGTAAAGATCCGGCCGCGCTTGGTGAGCTCGGCGATGTGATTGAGCTGCTCGGCCATCTGCTGCGACGGCACGATTGGCAGGCGCAGCAGGGACTCGCTCAGAATGTTCCAGTACTGCGGGGTCCGGTGGTTCTTCTCGAAGAGTTGCGCCCGCGCCAGCCGCGCATCGACCTTGGCATCGATCTCTTCCGGCAGGTCCAGAGTCCGTTCGACGTGGAACAAGGAACGTGCGTAAGGCTCTGTTTGGAGCAGGCCGGGGAAGACCGTCGGCGACCACTGCTCGATGGTCTCGGCATGCCTCTCCGCGTCCAGCACGCGCTCGAAGTACTCCGCGTGCCCCTTGCGCCGGGCCTTCCGCACGTCCCCGCACCGCCGTCCGAAGAACCCGTCCGTCCCCAGCACCCGGTCCACGTGCTGGGCCAGATCCTCGGGCATCCGGCGGTGGCCGTGCTCGATCTCGCTCAGGTACGTGATGCCGTAGAAGCTGCCGTCCACCAGCTTCTCCAGGGTCAGGCCCGCCTCCTCCCGCTTGAAGCGGAGTTCCTTGCCGTAGAACTGCGGGACGCCCGCCGAGCCGTCGATCTCCTTGCGTGTGGCCACTGTTGACCGCCTTTCGCGCTGTGCCTTGTGGACCGGAAGCCCTTTCACGGTAGAGGCCCGTGCGGCAGCGTGTGAGTCGTTCGTCACAGTAAGCAACGAAAGGTGGACTTCCCCCCATGGACGACACGTACGGCCTCACCGGCCACGACATCGGCCCGGACATCGACGCGCTCCGCGCCGCGCTCGCCGCGCACGGCATCACCCTGCCCTCGCTCGGTGTCGAACCGCTGACCTTCGCCGCGAGGTCGACCCGGCCGCCGCTGGTCTCGCTCGGGAACTGCAATCTGGCGACCGCGCGCCGGATGGCCGAGGCGTTGCGTTCGGCGGCCGGGGGATGAGCCCGTTGCCCATCGCGGTGGACCTGCTCGCCGTGCCGGAGGCCGTACCGGAGATGCGGCGCACCCTGCGGGAGCGGTGCGGGGGTGTGGACTCGCCCGATCTGCTGCTCTGCGTCAGCGAGTTGCTGACCAATGTGATCGTGCATCTCGGGGAGGGGACGCCGGTCACACTCCGGGTCAGCGGTACGCGTACCGGCAGGGTCAGGGTCGAACTGAGCGATCCCGAGCCGTGCGCCTGGCCCACGCTGCGTACCGCGGCCGGCGGTGACGAGTCGGGGCGGGGGCTGGTGCTCGTTGACGCGTTGGCGCTGCGGTGGGGGATCGAGCAGCGGCCGTACGGGAAGACGGTCTGGTGCGAGCTGCGGGCCCCCGGTCCGTCCCCCGGCGAGGGACGGACCGGTGAAGGGGGTCAGCGCAGGGTGAGCGGGGTCTCGGAGTCGACGCGGGTCAGCTTCTCCGGGTTGCGTACGTAGTAGAGGCCGGTGATGTGGGCGTCCTCGATCCGGAAGGCCACGACGCCGTCGATGACGCCGTCCAGGCGCAGCAGGAACGCAGGGTTGCCGTTGGCCAGGGTGGGGCTGATGGTGATCGTGGCGGTGTTCTTGCCGGTGCCTCCGACGAGGTAGCGGGCCACCTTGTCGGCGCCGATGATCGGCCGGCGCGCGGCCTGCTTGATGCCGCCGCCGTCGCCGAGGAGGACCACGTCGGGGGCGAGCACATCGAGCAGGCCCTGGAGGTCCCCGGTCTCCAGGGCGCGCCGGAACGAGTCCACCGCCGCCCGGGACACGCTCGCCGAGACCGCCGCGCGGGGACGGCGGGCGTCGACGTGGCGGCGGGCGCGGTGGGCGATCTGGCGGACGGCCGCGGGGGTCTTGTCGACGGCGGCGGCGATCTCGTCGTAGTCGACGGCGAAGACCTCGCGCAGCACGAAGACGGCGCGCTCCGTCGGCGACAGGGTTTCCAGGACGAGCATCAGGGCCATCGACACGCTCTCGGCGAGTTCGACGTCCTCGGCCACGTCCGGCGCGGTGAGCACCGGTTCGGGAAGCCAGGGGCCGACGTACGCCTCCTTGCGGCGCGACAGCGCGCGCAGCCGGTTGAGCGACTGCCGGGTGGTGATCCGGACCAGGTAGGCGCGCTGGTCCTGCACCTTTTCCTGGTCGACTCCGACCCATCGCAGCCAGGTCTCCTGGAGGACGTCCTCCGCGTCGGCCGCCGAACCGAGCATTTCGTAGGCGACGGTGAAGAGCAGGTTGCGATGGGCGACGAAGGCCTCGGTCGCCGGGTCGGTGGTGGCGTGGTCGTCGTTCACTTCGTGCCTCTCCTCGGCGATCAGCGCTCGGCTCGTGGCGCTCAGGCCGTCTGTTCGGCGGTGGCCGGTGCCTTGTCGCGTTCGGCGCGCGGGGCGCCCTTGCGCGCCTCGTTCACCAGTTGCTTGACGGTGGCCCTGCAGACGATCTCCTTGAGCTTCGCACCGGGGCGGCCACCCAGGTACAGCGGGTTCGCGCGGTCGTCCATCGAGGCGAACTGGAAGAACCCGGTGCGGCGGCCCAGGCTGATGCACTGGCCGGCGAACCGCACCTTCAGGGGCGCGGGTTGCTCGCCCGCGATCCGGCTGAGCACCGTGCGGGCGGCGCGCGAGCCCAGCTGGCCGGCGGCCTGGCAGCTCATCCGGAACGGCGCGCCGGCCGGTGCCGCCGCGTCCCCGGCCGCGACGATGCGCGGGTCGTCCACGCTCGTCAGCGTGTCGTCGGTGAGCAGCCGGCCCACCGCGTCGGTGGTCAGCCCGCTGCGGGCGGCCAGGTCCGGCACACTGAATCCGGTGGCCCGGACGGTGACCCGGCTGGGGAGTTCGCGGCCGTCGTCGAGCCGTACGGCATCACGGGTCACGGCGGCCACCCGTGCGCCGGGGCCCTCGATCACGGTCACACCGAGTTCGGCGAGGGTTCGGGCGACCGCGCGGCGGCCCCGGGGGTGCAGATACGGGCCGAGCTCCTCGCCGCAGACCAGGGTCACGGCCCGGCCCTCCTCCGCCAGTTCGGCGGCGGTCTCTATGCCGGTCGGGCCCGATCCGACCACGGTCACCGGGGCCGTCGCGGGTGCCGCGTCGACCAGCGGGCGCAGCCTCCGCGCCTCCTCCAGGGTGGCGATCGGGTGGGCGAACTCCGCCGCGCCGGGCACGTCCGGTTCGGCGCTGCCGCTGCCCACCGCGTAGATCAGGTAGTCGTAGCCGACCGTGGAGCCGCCCGCCAGTTCCACACCACGCCCGGCCGCGTCGATCGTCGCCACGCTGTCGACCACCAGCCGGATGTTCCCGGCCAGGACGTCCGCGTAGTCGACGACGGCGTCATTGCTTCCACCGACCAGTTGGTGGAGGCGGATGCGCTCGACGAAGTCGGGGCGCGGGTTGATGAGTGTGACGGTCACGTCGGCCTGCCGGGCCAGCCGGTTGGCGGCGGTGACGCCCGCGTAACCTCCGCCGATCACGACCACGCCGGTGTTCTTGTTCATGGTGTGTCTCCGTCCGTTCCGTTGCCTGCTTCCGGCATCAAGACACCGGGTGGATCGGAGCTGTGACAGAGGGTGAGCCAGATCACTCGGGCCGCTGTGTGCGACAGGCCCCGGCGCGAGCCGGGGCCTGTCGACGGGGGCCTACCGCGGCGGCAGTGGCGGCCGTCGCCGGTCCGGGACGTCGTCGTACGTCGGTGGGGTGGCCGCCGGCTGGGCGGCCAGCAGGTCCAGGGCGACCTGTACCGCGTCGTCGAGTACCGCGTACCGGCCCTCCGCCCAGTCGAGGGGGGTGCGCAGCGCCTCCAGGTCCGGTTCGACGCCGTGGTTCTCGACCGACCAGCCGTAGGTGTCGAACCAGGCCGCGTTCATCGGCACCGTGATCACCGTGCCGTCGCCCAGCCGGGTACGGCCGGTCATGCCGACCACTCCGCCCCAGGTCCGCTGGCCCACCACCGGGCCGAGCTTCAGCAGGCGGAACGCGGCGGTGATCATGTCGCCGTCGGAGGAGGTCGCCTCGTCGGCCAGGGCGACCACGGGGCCGCGCGGGGCGTTGGAGGCGTAACTGACCGGCTGGGCGTTGCGGGTCAGGTCCCAGCCGAGGATCCGGCGGGTCAGCTTCTCGACCACCAGCTCGCTGATGTGACCGCCCGCGTTGCCGCGCACGTCGACGATCAGGGCCGGGCGGGACACCTCCATGCGCAGGTCCCGGTTGAACTGCGCCCAGCCCGAGCCGCCCATGTCGGGGATGTGCAGATAGCCGCACTTGCCGCCGCTCAACTCCCGTACCACTTCGCGGCGTTTGGCCACCCAGTCCTGGTAGCGCAGCGGCCGTTCGTCGACCAGCGGTACGACGGCGACGCGGCGGGGGCGGCCCTCGTCCCCGGCCGGGCGGAAGGTCAGCTCGACGGTGGTGCCGCCCGCCGCCGTGAGGAGCGGGTACGGTCCGGCCACCGGATCGACCGGGCGGCCGTCGACATGGGTGAGTACCGCGCCCTCCCGGATGCCCGTACCGGCCAGCGGGGAACGGGCCTTGGAGTCGGAGGAGTCGCCCGGCAGAATGCGCCGGATCATCCACTCGCCGTCCCGGCACACCAGGTTCGCGCCGAGCAGGCCGATCGCCCGCTGGTAGTGCGGCGGGCCCTCGTTGCGGCGGGCCGGTGTCACATACGCGTGCGAGGTGCCCAGTTCGCCCAGGACCTCGCGCATCAGATCGGCGAACTCGTCGGGGGAGGCGACCCGTTCGACCAGCGGACGGTACTGGTCGAGCACCGCCGTCCAGTCGATGCCGCACATGTCCGGTTCCCAGAAGTAGGAGCGGATGATGCGGCCGCCCTCCTCGTACGCCTGCCGCCACTCCGCCGCCGGGTCGACCTCGTGCAGGATGCGGCGCAGGTCCAGGTAGACGGTGGTGTCGCTGTCGCCGGTCTCGGTGGCGGGCACGGCGCGCAGCTCGCCCTCGTCCATGACGACCAGCCGGGTCGCGTCGCCGCTGACCGCGAACCAGTCGAGATGGGCGACCAGTTCGGTCTTCCTGGCCTTGGTGATGTTGAAGTGTTCGAGGGTGGGGCGGCCCGACATGTCCGCCGGGTTGGCGAAGGTCTCGCCGAGCGCGCCGGAGATCGGCCAGCGCAGCCAGACCAGCCCGCCGCCGCTCACCGGGTGCAGGGCGGAGTACTTCGACGCGGAGACCGGGAAGGGCGTCACCCGGTTCTCCAGGCCCTCGAACTCGACGGTGACCGTCGACGGCCCCTCGCCCGTGCCGATGTCGGGGGTGTCGTCGGCCGGGTCGAGCCCGCCCGCCGCCGGGCGGCCCTCCGGGGACAGGGCGAACGGGGAGGGCGTGGCGGAGGAGAGCGGCACCAGGTACGGGCGGCAGCCCAGCGGGAAGGAGAGGTCGCCGGTGTGGACGTCGTACACCGGGTCGAAGCCGCGCCAGGACAGGAAGGCGAGATAGCGGCCGTCGCCCGTGAAGACCGGGTTCTCGTCCTCGAAGCGGCCGTTGGTGACATCGACGATCACGGGCGCGCCGGTGCCCAGGATGCGGGCCAGCTTGATCTGGCGCAGCGAGCGGCCGATGCCGGGGTGCGACCAGGTCAGCCAGGCGCCGTCCGGGGAGAACGCCAGGTCGCGGACCGGGCCGTTGATGGAGCGGATCAGCTCGGTGGGTTCGCCGGTGGAGGTCTCCTCGTCGGTGTCCAGGAGCAGCAGCCGCCCGTCGTTCGTCGCGATGGCGAGGCGTTCGCCGTCCGGGTCGGCGATCAGCTCCTGCACCCTGCCGACCTGCCCGGAGGCCAGCCGGCGCGGCGCGCGGTCGCCGCTGGCGCGCGGCAGGTACGCGATCTCGATGGCGTCCTCGCCGTCGGCGTCGGTGACGTAGGCGACCTGGCCGCCGCTGCCGAGCATCTCGGGCAGCCGGACCCGGACGCCCGGGGTGTCGGCGATGGTGCGGGCGGGGCCGTCGCGGTGGGTCAGCCAGTACAGGCTGCCGCGCACGGTGACGGCGCTGGCGCGGCCCGTCTCGTCCACGGACAGCGAGTCGACGTTGCTGGCGGCCGGGACCTGGTGGACGCGGCGTCCGGTGCGCGGCCCGCCGAGCCGGACCGACAGCTTGCGCGGCACCGCGTCCGGCGACGCCAGGTCGTCCACCAGCCACAGATCGCCCGCGCACTGGTAGACGACCCGGTGCCCGTCGCTGGAGGCGTGCCGGGCGTAGAAGGCGTCGTGGTCCGTGTGGCGGCGCAGATCGCCGCCGTCGGGGCGGCAGGAGTAGAGGTTGCCGACGCCCTCGTGGTCGGAGAGGAAGGCGATCCGGCCGCCGACGAACATCGGTGAGTCGAGATGGCCGCCGATGTCCGGGAGCAGCCGCTTGCCGTGCAGCCACAGCCGTCCCGTCGCGCCGCCCCGGTAGCGCTTCCAGGCGGCGGGTTCGTGCGGCGGGGTGCCGGTGAGCAGGAGGGTGCGCCGCTCGTCGTCGATGTCGGCGACGTCGATGCCGGAGACCGGGCCCCAGGGCAGCTTGCCGCCGGGGCTGCCGTCGGTGGGGACGCTGTAGGCCCAGGAGACGTGCGAGAAGGGCTGGCTGTGCGAGGACACGGCGAGGATCTGGGCGGCGTCCCCGGGATCGGGGGTCCAGCCGCAGACCCGGGCGTCCGTCGACCCCCAGTAGGTGAGCCGGCGGGCCGGGCCGCCCTCGACCGGGACGAGATGGATCTCGGGATCGAGGCTGCGCCAGGTCGTGTACGCGATGCGGCTCCCGTCGGGGGAGAAGCGCGGGTGGCTGACCCTGGTCCGGTCGATGGTCAGCCGCCATGCGCGGCCGGGCGGCTGCCCCTCGGGCGCGAGGGGGGCGACCCAGAGGTCGTCCTCGGCCGCGAAGCAGAGCAGATCGTCGTGGAGGTGCGGGAAACGGAGATACGCGGCGTCGTCACTCACCCTTCAATGCTTTCCGCGCGGGAGGGCCCCGGCAACTCGTGGTGCGGTACCGGTTGTGGTGCGGAACACAAGCGAAACGATTTCGTTTCGCTGGGCGGGCGGGGTATCGTCGATGTGTACGAAACAGTTTCGTTCGATTGACTGACGTACGAGAACCCGAACAGGAGGTCGACACGTGGCACGCACCCGGCTCACACCCGAGCGCGAGAGCGAGCTGTACGCCGCCGTGCTCGACCTGCTCCGCGAGGTCGGTTACGACGCCCTGACCATGGACGCCGTCGCCGCGCGCACCCGTTCCAGCAAGGCCACCCTCTACCGCCAGTGGGGGAGCAAGCCGGAGCTGGTCGTCAAGGCCCTGCGGCACAACACGCCGGTGTCCCTCGAAGAGATCGACACCGGGTCGTTGCGCGGCGACTTCCACGCCGCGGTCCGCCGTTCCGACGACTGCCAGATGGAGAAGGACTCCGCGCTGATGCGGGGCCTGAGCCATGCCATTCACGAGAATCCCGATCTGCACCAGGCCCTGCGCGACCTGCTGGTCGAGCCGGAGATGACCGGCCTCGACCTGCTGCTGCGCCGAGCCGTGGATCGGGGCGAGGTGCGTCCGGACAATCCGGCGCTGAAATACGTCCCGCACATGCTGATCGGCGCTTTCGCCGCCCGGCAGCTGGTCGAGGACCGCTCGGTCGACCAGGCGTTCCTCACCGATTACGTCGAATCCGTGGTCTTCCCCGCCCTCGGAGTCTGACTTCCCGGACCGCCCCGCGCGGTCCGTCCCCATGGCACCGCCCCTCCCCAAGCTCCACCTGACACGCCGCTCTCGTCGTCGGGCTGGTTCCTCACGCCCTTTTCCACTCACACGACCTGACCGGGAGTACGCCTCCGTGGCCACATTCCTCTACAAACTCGGACGGCTCGCCTTCCGGCGCCGCCGCTATGTCGCCCTGATCTGGGTGGCGCTGCTGGCGCTCGCCGGATTCGGCGCGGCCTCCGCGTCCACCGCCACCTCCAGCTCCTTCTCGATCCCGGGCACGGAGGCGCAGCGCGCCTTCGACCTGCTGGAACAGCGCTTCCCCGGGGGCAGTGCCGACGGTGCGACCGCCCGGGTCGTCTTCAAGGCGCCCGACAACGAGAAGATGACCGACCCGGCGAACAAGGCCGAGGTCAACAAGCTCGCCGGCGAGCTGAAGTCGGGCTCGGACCAGATCGCCTCGGTCTCCGACCCGTACACCGCCGGCGCAGTCAGCAAGGACGGCTCCACGGCGTACGTCTCGGTCTCCTACAAGGTCAACTCGATGGAGCTGACCGACGAGACCCGGGAGGCGCTGGAGGACGCGGGCCACGCGGCGCAGAAGAGCGGGATGACCGTGGAGATCGGCGGTGACGCGCTCATGGTGATCCCGGAGACCGGAATCACCGAGATCATCGGTGTCGCGATCGCCGCGGTGGTGCTGGTCATCACCTTCGGCTCGCTGATCGCCGCCGGGCTGCCGCTGCTCACCGCCCTGATCGGGGTCGGCATCGGCGTCTCGACGATCACCGCGCTGGCGAACGTGCTGGACCTGGGCTCCACCACCTCCACCCTCGCGATGATGATCGGCCTCGCGGTCGGCATCGACTACGCGCTCTTCATCGTCTCCCGCTACCGGGCCGAGCTGGCCGACGGCAGGGAGCGCGAGGAGGCGGCCGGACGGGCCGTCGGCACGGCGGGCTCCGCGGTCGTTTTCGCCGGTCTCACCGTCGTCATCGCGCTGGTCGGCCTCGCCGTCGTGAACATCCCGATGCTGTCGAAGATGGGCTTCGCCGCGGCCGGTACCGTCGCCATCGCCGTACTCATCGCGCTCACCCTGGTCCCGGCCCTGCTGGGCTTCGCCGGGAAGCGGGTCCTGGGACGCAAGGCGCGCAAGGCCGCCGGTGCCCCGGGCAACACCGAGGACAAGCCGAACATGGGCACCCGCTGGGCGCGGTTCGTGCTGCGCAAGCCGGTGTGGGTGCTGCTGGTCGGCGTCATCGGACTCGGCACGGTGGCCGTACCGGTCGCCTCCCTGGAGATGGGCCTGCCCGACGACGGCTCCCAGCCCACCAGCACCACCCAGCGGCGCGCCTACGACCTGCTCTCCGACGGCTTCGGCCCCGGCTTCAACGGGCCGCTGATGGTCGTCGTCGACACCGCGGACAGCTCCGACGGCAAGACCGCGGCCAAGCAGGTCACCGACGAGATCTCCGGCATCAAGGGCGTCGCCGCCGTCACCCCGGCCCAGTTCAACAAGGCCGGCGACACCGCGATGATCACCGTGGTCCCGAAGGACCGGCCGAGCTCCGTCGACACGGAGAACGTGGTCCACGCGATCCGGGACGCGGGCAAGGACATCAAGTCCGACACCGGCGCCGAGGTCCTGGTCACCGGTTCCACCGCGATGAACATCGACTTCTCGCAGAAGATGAACGACGCGCTGCTGCCGTACCTGGCGCTCGTCGTCGGCCTGGCCTTCCTGCTCCTGATGGTGGTCTTCCGGTCGGTACTGGTGCCACTGAAGGCGGCCCTCGGCTTCCTGCTCTCGGTCGTCGCGGCCCTGGGCGCGGTCGTCGCGGTCTTCCAGTGGGGCTGGCTCGGCTCGCTCTTCGGGGTGGAGCAGCCCGGCCCGATCATGTCGATGATGCCGATCTTCATGGTGGGCGTGGTCTTCGGCCTCGCGATGGACTACGAGGTCTTCCTCGTGACCCGGATGCGCGAGGCGTACGTCCACGGCGAGAAGCCCGGCCAGGCGATCGTCACCGGATTCCGGCACGGCGCCCGGGTCGTCACGGCCGCGGCCGTGATCATGATGGCGGTCTTCGCGGGCTTCATCGGCTCCAGCGAGCAGATGGTCAAGATGATCGGCTTCTCGCTCGCCATCGCCGTCTTCTTCGACGCGTTCGTGGTCCGCATGGCGATCGTGCCCGCGGTCCTCGCACTGCTCGGCGACCGTGCCTGGTCGCTGCCGCGCTGGCTGGACCGGATCCTGCCGAACGTGGACGTGGAGGGCGAGGGGCTGCGCGAGCAGCTCGACGAGACGCCCGGCGGTGAGACCGGGGGCGAGCGCGAGCTGACCCGGGTCTGAGCCGCGTGGCAAGAGCCGCAACGAGTTTCCGGGCCCGCGTCTGAGCGGAGCGCGGCCCCGGAAGCGCCGGTTACCTGTGGGGACGGGGGACCGGGGCGAAGAGAGAAGCCCCCGTGCGAGCGGCACGGGGGCTTCTCTCATGCGGTTTGCGCCAGGGCCTAGGCGTGCGCGGGCGGCTTGGCGTTCTCGGTGTGCGTACGGTGCAGAAAGCGGATCAGCGGCGCGCTGTCGAACTGCACCACCTCGACGCCGTCGGCCGAGTGATTCTCCACGACCAGCTGGGTCCGTCCGCACGGCCATACGCGGATGCCGCCGCGCTCGGTGGGGGCGCGCAGTCCGCCCTCCAGCAGATCGCGGCCGAATGACCAGTCGGCGCCGCCGGGGAAGGCGACATGGACGGTGCGCGGGTCCTTGTCGGCGTCGTACAGCAGGTCGACCGGTACCGCCGGGAGATCGGGGGTGTCGTTGACGAGCCAGGCGTCTGCCTGTTCATGGATCGCGGGGGGCATGGAACGACTCCTCCTGTGTGTGCTGCTTCGCCATCCAATGTCGCATATTTCCGGTGGCGGGCGCGGGGGGGCAGTTGTGACGGAGCCGCTCTTGCGAAGGGTTTGCAACAAGGTCCTATCATTGAGCGGTTCACGACATCGTCCGCAGCAACGCGCGACCGCAGGAAGCGGAGCCCCCATGCATGTACCCGACGGATTCATCAACGCGCCCGTCTCCGCCGCCGCCGGAGTCGTCGCCGCGGGTGCGGTCGCCGTCAGCCTGCGGGGCGCCCGGCGCGAACTGGACGAGCGCACCGCGCCGCTCGCCGGTCTCGTCGCCGCGTTCATCTTCGCCGTACAGATGCTGAACTTCCCGGTCGCCGCCGGCACCAGCGGACATCTGCTGGGCGGGGCGCTGGCCGCGATCCTGGTCGGGCCGTACACCGGCGTGCTCTGCGTGACCGTCGTCCTCCTCATGCAGGGCATCCTCTTCGCCGACGGCGGCCTCACCGCGCTCGGCGTGAACGTCCTCGACATGGGCATCACGACCACCGTCGTCGCCTACGCCCTCTTCCGCGGACTGCTCGGGGTGCTGCCGAAGACCCGGCGCTCGGTGACCGCCGCGTCCTTCGTCGCCGCCCTGGTCTCCGTACCGGCCGCGGCCGGTGTCTTCACGCTGATCTACTGGATCGGCGGCACCACCGACATCCCGATCGGCAAGGTCTTCACCGCGATGGTCGGGGTCCATGTGCTGATCGGCATCGGCGAGGCCGTGATCACCGCGCTGACCGTCGGAGCCGTCATCGCCGTACGCCCCGACCTGGTGCACGGCGCCCGCGGACTCACCTCCTCGCTCAAGCTCCGGATCGACGGCGAACTCGTCGACGCCCCCGCCCCCGCCCCCGCTCCGGCCGCCCCGGTCGCCGCCCGCTCGCACCGGAGGATCTGGGCCGCCGGCCTGGTCACCGCCCTCGTCCTGGCGGGCTTCGTCTCGTACTACGCCTCCTCCAACCCGGACGGCCTGGAGAAGGTCGCCGCCGACCAGGGCATCGACAAGAAGACCGAGGAGCACGCGGCCAAGGACTCCCCGCTCGCCGACTACGGCGTCAAGGACGTGTCCAACGCCCGGATCTCCGGCGGCCTCGCCGGAGTCATCGGCGTCGCCGCCACCGTCGTCGTCGGCAGCGGAGTCTTCTACGTGGTCCGCCGCCGCCGTACGCCGGACGCCCCCACGGACACCCCGCGCGACAAGGAATCCGTCTGACATGGGCGCCGGGCACGCGCACAAGCTCTACCGGCACGGCCACTCGCCGATCCACGACCTGCCGCCGCACTGCAAGATCGCCGCCGCCTTCTGCTTCGTCGTGGTCGTCGTCTCCACGCCGCGCGAGTCGATGTGGGCGTTCGCGCTGTACGCGGTGCTGCTCGGCGCGGTCACCGCGCTGGCCCGCATCCCGGCGGGCTTCCTGCTCAAGCGGCTGCTCATCGAGGTGCCGTTCGTCGCGTTCGCGCTGCTCATGCCGTTCGTGGTGCCCGGCGAGCAGACCCACGTACTCGGCCTCTCCGTCAGCGTCCCCGGCCTCTGGGGCGCCTGGAACGTCCTCGCCAAGGGCACCCTCGGCGTCGCCGCGTCCGTGCTGCTGGCCTCCACCACCGAACTGCGCTCGCTGCTGCTCGGCCTCCAGCGGCTCAAGCTGCCGCCGCTGCTCGTCCAGATCGCCTCCTTCATGATCCGGTACGGCGACGTGATCACCGACGAGATGCGCCGGATGTCGATCGCCCGCCGCTCCCGGGGCTTCGAGGCGCGCGGCGTACGGCAGTGGGGCGTCCTGGCCAAATCGGCGGGCGCCCTGTTCATCCGGTCCTACGAGCGCGGCGAACGCGTCCACCTCGCGATGGTCAGCCGCGGCTACGCCGGGCACATGCCGGTCATCGACGAGGTGACCGCCTCCCGGACCCAGTGGGCGTACGCCGCGGCACTCCCCGCCCTCGCCCTCGCCGTATGTCTGCTGGGATGGACCCTATGAGCCAGCCCACCGCCCCCGCCCCGTCCCTGGAAGTCAGCGGCCTCGCCTACGCCTACCCCGACGGGCACCAGGCGCTCTTCGGGGTGGACCTCACGGTCGCCCGGGGCGAACGCGTCGCCCTGCTCGGCCCCAACGGCGCCGGCAAGACCACCCTCGTCCTGCACCTCAACGGCATCCTCGACGCCGGGGCGGGCACCGTCCGCGTCGCCGGTCTCCCGGTCGACAAGCGCAACCTCGCCGAGATCCGCCGCCGCGTCGGCATCGTCTTCCAGGACCCCGACGACCAGCTCTTCATGCCCACCGTCCGCGAGGACGTCGCCTTCGGCCCGGCCGCCTCCGGGCTGCGCGGCGCCGAGCTGGAGGAACGCGTCACCGAGGCGCTGGAGCAGGTCGGCATGGCGGAGTACGCGAACCGCCCGCCGCACCACCTCTCCTTCGGCCAGCGCCGCCGCGTCGCCGTCGCCACCGTCCTGGCCATGCGGCCGGAGATCCTCGTCCTGGACGAGCCGTCCTCCAACCTGGACCCGGCCTCGCGGCGCGAACTCGCCGACATCCTGCGGTCCCTGGACGTCACCGTGCTCATGGTCACGCACGACCTGCCGTACGCACTGGAGCTCTGCCCGCGCGCGGTGATCCTCAGCGAGGGCGTCATCGCCGCCGACGACCGCACCCAGGACCTGCTCTGCGACGAGAAGCTGATGCGCGCACACCGCCTGGAACTGCCCTTCGGCTTCGACCCGCGTTCCGTGACTGTGAACATGAGGTGACCTGCCACGCCTGCCGCCCGCGACGGGATGCACCATGGGGGGATGAGCGGGAGCGCAGGAGCAGACGTGGACGTACGGGGCACGGTGGCGGCCGGATTCGAACCGGTCAGGGATGCCTTCATCCGTAACTTCGAGCAGCGCGGCGAACGCGGCGCGGCCGTCACGGTCTACCGGGACGGGCACAAGGTCGTCGACCTCTGGGCCGGTACGAGAGACGTCGACGGCGCCGAACCCTGGGCCGTGGACACCGTGCAGATCGTCCGCTCGGCGGGCAAGGGCATCGCCGCCGCCGTACCGCTGCTGCTGCACCAGCGCGGCCAGCTCGACCTGGACGCCCCGGTCGGCACGTACTGGCCGGAGTTCAAGGCGGCCGGCAAGGAACGCGTACTCGTCCGCCACCTCCTGTCCCACCGGGCCGGCATCCCCGCGCTCGACTGCCCGCTGACCCCCTCCGAGGCGGCCGACGGGATCTCCGGCCCGCAGGCCGTCGCCGCCCAGCGCCCCCAGTGGGAACCCGGCACCGACCACGGCTACCACGCCCAGACCTACAGCTGGCTCATCGGCGAGCTGGTGCGCCGGGTCACCGGACGCACCGTCGGCCGCTGGATCGCCGAGGAGATCGCCCGCCCGCTCGGCCTGGACTTCTGGTTCGGCCTCCCGGCGGACGAGGCGCACCGGGTGGGCCGGATCGGCCCGGTCGAACCGCCCGCCGCGGGCGACGGCGGCAACAGCGGCGTCCTGCGGCTGCGCCCCAAGCGCTCCGTCAGCGAGGCGTACCGCGACCCGCAGTCCCTCACCCGCCGCGCCTTCGGGGCCATCGACCCGCTCCCCGACGAGAACGACCCCGGCTACCGGGCGGCCGAACTCCCCGCCTCCAACGGCATCGCCACCGCCCGCGCGCTGGCCCGCTGCTACGCCGCGATGATCGGCCCGGTCGACGGCCACCGCCTGTTCGCCCCGGCCACCCTCACCCTGGCCCGCACCGAGGAGTCGGCGGGCCCCGACCGGGTCCTGGTCGTGAACACCCGCTTCGGCCTCGGCTACATGCTCCACGGCCCGGCGTCCCCGCTGCTCGCCCCCGGCTCGTTCGGCCACCCCGGCCGGGGCGGATCCCTCGGGTTCGCCGACCCCGAATCCGGCATCGCGCTGGGCTATGTGACGAACGGTCTGCAGAAGGGAGTCACCGCCGATCCCCGTGCCCAGGCCCTGGTCAGGGCAGTACGGTCGGCGCCATGACTACTCCACACCCCACCGGTCCCCGATTCGACGGCCACGGCGTACTCATCACCGGAGCGGGCCGGGGCATCGGCGCGGCCACGGCCCGCCGACTGGCCTCGGAGGGCGCCCGGGTCCTGGTCACCGACCTGGACGGCGACCGCGCGGAACGCACCGCCGCCGCGATACGCGAGACGGGCGGCGCCGCCGAGTCGCTGCCCTGCGACGTGGCCGACCGGGCGGCCGTCGAGGCGGCGGTGACCCGCGCGGTCGCCGCCTTCGGCTCCCTGGACGTGCTGGTCAACAACGCGTACTCCTGCACCAGGGACGTCCCGCTCTTCGAGGACGAGCCCGACGAGGCCTGGCAGCGCGACCTGGACGTCACCCTCAGCGGCCCCTACCGCTGCGCGCGGGCGGCCCTCCCGCACCTGGTGGCCTCCGGCCGGGGCGCGATCGTCAACATCGGCTCGGTCAACGGCGAGCAGGACTTCGGCAACCACGGCTACAGCGCGGCCAAGGCGGGCCTGGGCAGCCTGACCCGCACCCTGGCCGGCCACGCGGGCCCGCGCGGCGTACGCGTCAACCTGGTCGCCCCCGGCACGATCCGCACCGACGCCTGGGCGGGCCGCGACGCCGAACTGTCCCGCGTGAGCGGCCTCTACCCGCTCGGCCGCGTGGGCGAGCCGGAGGACATCGCCTCCGCCGTCGCCTTCCTCGCCTCCCGCGACGCGGCGTGGATCACGGGGACGACGCTGCGCGTGGACGGCGGGCTGACGGCGACCAACTACGGCTTCCGGAAGGCGGTTTCGGATACCTGACCGACGCGGGCCCGGTCCGCCCCGCGCCCGTGTCAGGCGAGTGCGGGGTGGATGAGCCGCCCGTTGAGGATGAGGGAGGCGGCCTGCTTGAGACGGCGCACGCGCACACTGATCTCGTAGCCTCTGATGCCCTCGGTACGGGCGAAGCGGCCGCTGAGGTAGCGGTAGAAGTCCGGGGTGTCCTTGCAGATGACCACGGCCATGATGTTGTGCTTGCCGCTGATGGCCGCGGCGAAGGCGCACTCGTCGTGCCCGCTGAGCTCCTCGCCGATCTCATGGAGCCGCGGCAGGTCGACCTGGAGCCAGAGAGTGGCGTTGAGCTCGTAGCCGAGGCGTTCGGGCACGGTGTCGATGTCGTAGACCAGCGAGCCGGTCGCTTCGAGGGCCTCCAGCCGGCGGGCCACTCGCGGCTTGGACCAGCCGGTGGCCTCCGCGAGCCGGGTGTGGGAGGCGCGGCCGTCCTCCGCCAGCGCTTCGAGGAGCGGGCGGTCCTCCTCGGTCGGGGCGAGCGGGGGCCCGGTGGGGGTGGGGAGCTCCGCGGTCAGCAGCCGCACCTGCTCGTCGGTGAGCGAGCCCTCCCGGCCGGTCCAGCCGGCCGTGTCCGGGGAACCGAAGGCGTGGACGAGGAGATCGACGTTCAGGTCGAGGACCGAGGCCGCCCGGGGGAGTTGCCGCAGCAGCACATCGTCGCGGACGGTCCCGGCGGGCGAACGGATGATGCAGATGATCTCCGAACCGCCCGACGCGATGCTCGTGTACGCGACCTCCGGCCTGCGGGCCAGGGAATCCGCGAGGGGCCCCACGGCGTCCGGGCGGCAGCGCAGCCGCGCGATCCACTCGGACCGGCCGTGAGCGGCCGGGCTGCTCAGCCCGACGACGCGGACGACGCCGCCGCGGCGCAGGGCGTTGTAGCGGCGCGCCACGGTCTGTTCGGACACCCCGACGACCTCGCTGAGGCGGCGGAAGGAGACCCGCGGCGAACAGTTCAGACCATGGATGATTTTTCGGTCCAGATCGTCAGGCATGGATGAATGATCACACGGTATCGACCTGATCTGGAGGTTCTGCGACGTTCGCCGGGATCGCTTGGGGAATGGTCGACGGTCGGGGCGAAGCTGGTCGGCGGCTTTGCGGGTGATCCGGCGGACCGCGCGGAACGCGGTGGTACGCCGGTGCGCCCGGGAGCGGGCGCGCGCCGGACGGCGGTGCTCACATCGCAGCCGGTGCCCGCGCGGCACCCACCCGCAGCAGAAGGAAACCTCTTCGTGAATTCCGCAACGACACAGGACAGATCAGGGCGAGGCGTCACGCTCGTCATGGCCTGCCTGGGCGTCTTCGTCGCCTACCTCCCCGTGACCACCGTGTCGGTGAGCCTGCCGGCCATCCAGCGGGCTCTGGGCGCCTCGACCTCCCAGCTGTCCTGGGTCTCGGACGCCTTCGTGCTGCCGATGGCCGCGCTGATCCTGACCACCGGGGTGTGGGGCGACGTCCACGGCCGCAAGCGGGTCTTCCAGACGGGCATGGCGCTCTGCGCGCTGGGCGCGGCGGTCTCGCTGTCCTCGGACTCGGTGCAGGCCCTGTGGGCCGGGCAGGCCGTCTCCGGGCTGGGGGCGGCGGCGCTGCTGCCCACGACGCTGGCCCTGATCAGCCACGCGGCCCCCGACCACCGGGAGCGGGGCAGGTTCATCGGCCTGTGGGCCATGTCCCTGATGGCCTCGCTCGCCATGGGCCCGCTGATAGCGGGTGTGCTGCTGGAGAACGTCGCGTGGCGCTGGATCTTCCTCCTGCCCGTGCCGGTCTCCCTGACCGTGCTGGTCGTCGCGGCGTTCCTGCTGCCCGATTCGCGCGCCCCGCACGGCCGCCGGCTCGACTGGCCCGGACAGATCAGTGCGGCCGTCGCGGTCACCGCGGTCGTCTACGGCGTCATCGAGGGCGGCGCGGACGGCTTCGGCGAGCCCGCCGTGGTGACGGCCCTGGTGCTCGGCGCGGTCGCCGCCGCCGTGTTCGTCGTCGTGGAGCGCCGCAGCGCGAGCCCGATGCTCGACCTGGCGCTGTTCCGCAGCCCGGCCTTCACCGCCACCGCCCTGGTCGCCATGATCAGCTTCCTCGGGCTGATCGGCTTCTTCTTCGTGCTGAGTCTCTACTTCGGCATGGTTCAGCACCTGACCACGATCGAGGCGGCGCTGCGGATGGTGACGGTGTCCGGGGTGGCCCTCGTCGTCGGCGCGCCCATCGGACGCCTGATGCACCGGGTCTCCGCCCGGGTCCTGATCACCACGGGTCTGCTCCTCGCGGCGGGCGCGATGCTCTCGCTGACCGGCGTCGACGCCCACACTTCCTACGGCTCGATCGTCTGGCGGCTGGCGCTGCTGGGCCTCGGCATGGGCGCCGTACTCACCCCGATGACCGCCTCCGCGGTGTCCTCCGTCCCGTACCACCTGGCCGGGATGGCCGCCGCCGGGAACAACGCCTTCCGCCAGGTCGGTGGCGCCCTCGGCCCGGCCGTGCTCGGCGCACTGCTGACCACCCGGGCCCTGGACGCGCTGCCCGGCCGCCTCGCCGACGCGGGAGTGCCCGCCGAGGCCGGCGACCGCGTCCTCGACACCGCCCGCGAGCAGGGACTCGGCGCCGTGGCCGGGCTCGACCTGGATGCCGCCACCGGACCGGCCCTGACCGCCCTGGGCGACTCCTTCCTCGACGGCATGCGGCTGTGCCTGACCGTCTCGGCCTCGCTCGCCCTGCTGGCCGCCCTCGCCTGCGCCCTCCTCCTGCGCCCGGCCGCCAAGCCGGCGGCTCCGGCGGCCCCGGCCACCGAGGAACCGGCGGCAGACCTGGCGCCGGTCCCGGCGAGCTGAGCACGGCTCCCCGGCGGTGACCCGGCGACGCGTTCCGCCCGCCCGGAACCCAGCGGGCGGCGAAGCGGGCCCGTCGGCATCCGGGCGGACCGCCCCGCCGGGCTCCGTGCCCGGTACGAGGACCGGCGGGGCCGACGCGCGGCCCCGGGCGCACATCGTGCAGCGGCGGCCCCGCTGCCCGTCGGCCGGACGCCCGGACGTGCCTCCGACGGCCCGACGCCCCTGAGCGCCGGCTCCGGGGCCGTCGTGCTCAGCCCGTGTGGAGCATCAGCCCGATGCCGACCACCATCAGCCCCGCCGCTGCGATGCGCGGTGCGCCGAACCGTTCCTTGAAGAACAGCGTCCCGATGGCCGCGCCGACGATGATGGACGACTCCCGCAGCGCCGCGATCGGAGCCAGCGCGGCCCTTGTCTGGGCCCAGAGGACGAGACCGTACGCCGTCACCGAAAGGGCCGCGCCCAGCAGCCCGCGGGCGGCGTACGGCTTCAGCTGTCCGAAGAGTTCGCCCCGGCGCCGGTACAGCGCGCAGGCCGGGATGGCCAGCCCCTCCAGGATCATCAGCCAGGCGATGTAGCCGAGCGAGCTGCCGGAGGCGCGTACTCCGACACCGTCCACCGTGGTGTACCCGGCGATGGCCAGGCCGGTCGCGAGGGCGGCCAGCAGGGCCGGCCAGTCGGGGCGCCCGCCGGAACCCCGGATGCCCCAGAGGGCCAGCCCGACGAGCCCCGCCGAGGCCACCGCGACCCCGGTCGTGGCCCAGCCGTCCGGGTGCTCGCCGACGAAGACCGCCGCGAGGACCGTCACCACCAGCGGGGCCGTACCCCGGGCGATCGGATACATCTGCCCGAAGTCGCCCAGCGTGAACGAACGCATCAGCAGCAGCATGTACGCCACATGGAGCCCGGCCGAGACCAGCAGATACGGCCAGGCCCCGGCGGCCGGGAACGGCACGAAGCAGGCGCCGGCCGCGCCGATCAGCAGCCCGCCGCCGGAGATCAGGGTGAAGGAGAGGAGCTGGTCCTCGACCGCGTGCGCGATCGCGTTCCAGCTCGCGTGCGTGACCGCCGCGACCAGGACCGCGAAGGCGACCAGCGGTGTCACTCCGACTGCTCGCGCACATCCACCACGGTTCCGCCGGCGTGCCCGATCAGTGACTTGGGGTCGAGCGGGAAGACGGTGTGCGGGGTGCCCGCCGCCGCCCACACCACGTCGTGGTCCAGCAGCCCGCGGTCGGCCAGCACCCGGGTCCTCGTACGGTGCCCGAAGGGCGGCACGCCGCCGATCGCGTACCCGGTCGTCTCCCGCACCAGCTCGGCCGCGGCCCGCTTGACCTTCCCGGCGCCCAGCTCCGCGCGCACCCGCTCCACGTCGACGCGCGAGGAACCGTCCATCAGGACCAGCACCGGGGCGCCGTCGGCCTCGAAGATCAGGGACTTGACGATCTCGCTGAGCTCGCAGCCGATCGCGGCGGCGGCCTCGGCGGCGGTGCGGGTGGCCTCGGGGAACCGCCGGACCTCGACATCGAGCCCCAGCTCCCGCAGGGCCTCGGCGAATCGGGGGTGGGCTTCGGCGGCGGCGGTGGCATCGGAAGTGCTCATGCCCGCACGCTAGCGAAGACGGCACGGGTCACGCGACGGTGTTCCACGCGTCGGACCCGCCCCCCGAGGAACCGGTCCGCCCGTCCGCGTCAGGACCCCGCCCGCAGCACCGCCGCGACCACCGGGCCCGCCGCGTCGCCGCCGTGGCCGCCGGCCTGGACGACCGCGGCGGCGGCCAGGTCGTTGCTGAAGCCGGCGAACCAGCTGTTGGAGGTGGACTGGCCGTCCACCTCCGCCGAGCCCGTCTTGGCGCCCTTGTCGCCGCCGACCGAGGCCATCGCGGCCTTGCCGGTGCCCCAACTCGCGGTCTGGCGCATCATGTTGGTGAGCTGCTGGGAGACGTACGCGGGCAGCGGGCGGGCGGCGGTGGCGATCGGCCGGCCGTCCAGCTCACGGTCCACGATGATCGGCTGACGGAAGGTGCCGTTCTTCGCGGTGGCGGTGATGGAGGCCATGTTGAGGGCGTTCATCTGGACCGTGCCCTGGCCGATGTACTGGGCGGCCGCCTCGCCCTGGGTCTCCTCGGGCACGCTGCCGTCGAAGGACACGACGCCGGTCTGCCAGTCCAGGCCGATCCCGAAGACGTCGCGGGCCTCCTTGGCCAGCGCCGCGTCGTCCTTCGTGTCGTCGATCAGCTTGATGAAGGCCGTGTTGCAGGACCGGGCGAAACTGGTCGTCAGAGTGCCCTGCGGGATCGAGAAGCCGTCCAGGTTCTTGAAGGTACGGCCGTAGTACGTCGCGGTCGGCGGGCACTCGATCTTCTGACCGGCCGAGGCGAGACCCTTCTCGATGAGCATCGCGGCGGTCACGATCTTCATCGTCGAGCCGGGCGCCTGCTTGCCCTGCATCGCCGCGTTGAACCCGGTGGCCGGGTTGTTGGCGACCGCGCGGATCGCGCCCGTGGACGGCTGGACCGCGACGACGGAGGCCTGGCTGAACTTCTTGACCGCCACCTCGGCCGCCGCCTGGGCATTGGCGTCCAGGGTGGTCCGCAGCTTGCCCGGCCTGCCCTTGGTGAGGGTCAGCAGGGTCTTGTCCGGGCCGTCCGCGTCCGCGCTCTCGATCACGGTCTCGATGCCCGCGGTGCCGCCGGCCTTCTCGCCGTACTTCGCGCGCAGCGCGTCCAGGATCGTGCCCAGCGAGGGGTACTTCTCCTTGGTGAGCGGCCGGTTGTTGCGGTCGACGGCCTCGATCGACGGGGTGGACGCGGCCCCCGTCCGGAGCTTCGCGCCGTCCGTCAGATCCGGGTGGATCACGGCGGGCGCCCAGTCCACCAGGGGCCTGCCGGTGGTCAGTCCGCGCACCACGGTCAGCTCCGAGGAGTACGACCAGGGCTTGGACGTGCCCCCGAAGGAGACGGTCGCCTTCACCGTGTACGGCACCTTCGCGCCGACCGCCGGACCCGGGGTGATCACCGCCTCGGTGACATGGGCGCTCTCGCGGTAGCCGGTGAGGGCCGGGCCGGCCTCGGCCGCGTTGTTGGTGAGCTGGGACGCGGCGTCCGCGTCGCCGTCCGCCCACGCCTTGAGGAACTTCTTCGACGCGTCGTCGATCTCCGCCTTGGTGACCGGGCCCGTCTTCACCTCGGCGGACGCGGATTCGCTGTCCGTACCGCCGCCCCCGCCGTTCAGCCCGTCCAGGATGTTGTACGCCCCGTAACCGACACCGCCGACCACGACCGCGAACACTCCGCCGACTATCGCAACCTTCGCTCCACTGCGCATTGCTGCAGTCCCCCTCCCCAGGAGTCCCCCTTGAACGTGTTCAAGGGGATGCTGCTCGGCACCCTACGGGACGGTGGTGAAGGCGGGGACAGTTGTTATCGGAACGCGATATGGGTGACGTGAGCACGCCGATCGGGACATCCGGGCCCCGACCGGCGCGCTTCTGTCAGATCCAGGTGTCCAGCCACATCCGCTCGCGCCACGACCCGTCCGGAATCGGTGTTCCCGTATAGATCGGCCAGAAGTAGATGAAGTTCCAGATGATCAGCAGGACCAGAACACCCGCCCCGATCGCGCCCAGCGTCCGCCGCCGCTCGCCCGTCGGATCGCCGGACCCCAGGCCGAGTTCCTGTCCGGTCCCGGTCCCGGCCGCCGGGCCCAGCATCGCGCCGATCATCATCGTCACCGCCAGGCACAGGAACGGCACGAACACGACCGCGTAGAAGAGGAAGATCGTCCGCTCCTGGTAGAGGAACCAGGGCAGCCAGCCCGCCGCCACGCCGCAGGCGATCGCGCCCGCCCGCCAGTCGCGCCGGAAGAACCACCGCCACAGCACGTACGCCAGGGCGAAGCACGCCGCCCACCACAGCAGCGGCGTCCCGATGGCCAGCACCTCGCGCGAGCACTTGCCGGTCGCCGACGCCGCGCAGCCCTGCTGCTCCTCCCAGAAGTACGAGACCGGCCGGCCCAGCACGATCCAGCTCCACGGATTGGACTGGTAGGTGTGGCCGGACGTCAGGTTCACGTGGAATTCGTAGACCTGGTACTCGTAGTGCCACAGGCTGCGCAGCCAGTCCGGCAGCCAGGTCCAGTCGCCGCCCCGGCCGTCGGTCTGCGCCCAGTTGCGGTAATAGCCCTTGCCGGTGACGATCCAGCCGGTCCAGGAGACGAGGTACGTCAGGATCGCGACCGGCACCGTCGAGACGAACGCCGGCACCAGGTCCCGCTTCAGCACCGCCGTGTACGGACGGACCGCCCCCGCGGTCCGGCGCGCGCCGACGTCCCACAGCACCGTCATCAGGCCGAAGCCGACCATGATGTACAGGCCGTTCCACTTGGTGGCGAAGGCCAGCCCCAGCATCAGGCCCGCGGTGATCCGCCAGGGCCGCCAGCCGAGCCGCAGATTCTCCGCGACCCCCGCGTCGGGGCGCAGCACCCCTTCCTCGTCGACCGGCAGCGCCGCGGCGAGCCTGCGCCGGGCCCAGTCGCGGTCGATCAGCAGCGCGCCGAACGCCGCCAGCACGAAGAACATCAGCACCAGGTCGAGCAGCGCGGTGCGGCTCATCACGAAATGCAGACCGTCCACCGCGAGCAGGGTGCCCGCCAGACAGCCCAGGAACGTCGAGCGGAACAGCCGCCGGCCGATCCGGCACAGCATCAGCACCGACAGCGTGCCGAGCACCGCCACCATGAACCGCCAGCCGAACGGCGTGAACCCGAAGAAGTGCTCACCGAGCCCGATGATCCACTTGCCGACCGGCGGGTGGACCACATAACCCGGGTCCACCGGGATGTCCACCTTCGACGGGTCCTGGAGGATCAGCTTGTCGATGTCCTTGGGCCAGTCGCCCTCGTACCCCTGATTGATCAGGGCCCAGGAGTCCTTGGCGTAGTACGTCTCGTCGAATATCAGCGCGTGCGGGCTGCCCAGATTCCAGAACCGCAGCAGCCCGGCGACCAGCGCCACGAGCAGCGGACCGCCCCAGGCCGACCACCGCACCAGGCGCTCGGCCATCGGCGGGGAGATCCCGAGCACCGCCCACAACTGGACGCCGGGCCTGGTGTACGGGGGGACAAGCCGCTCGCGCAGCCCGATCCCGGGCCGGGGCGAATGGCCGAAGCGGCGCAGCCGCTGCTGCCAGGAGGCCGGATCTTCGCCGTGCGGTTCCCCGGCGTCTTGGCCCTGTCGGGCTTCGGGCGCAGTACTCGTCACCGCGCCATCGTAGGGAACACATCTGTGCGGGCGCTGTCGCCCGTGCTGGGAGGATGGTTCCCGTGACTGGAACGACTGGAACGCTGGTACTCGCAGGAACCCCCATCGGCGATGTGGCGGACGCCCCGCCGCGGCTCGCCGCCGAGCTGGAGACGGCGGACATCGTCGCCGCCGAGGACACCCGCAGGCTGCGCCGCCTCACCCAGGCGCTCGGCATCCACACCACGGGGCGGGTCGTCTCCTACTTCGAGGGCAACGAGTCGGCCCGTACGCCCGAACTCGTCGAGGCACTGACCGGCGGCGCCCGCGTGCTGCTGGTCACGGACGCCGGGATGCCGTCCGTCTCCGACCCCGGCTACCGGCTGGTGGCCGCCGCCGTGGAGAAGGACATCAAGGTCACCGCGGTGCCCGGCCCGTCCGCCGTGCTCACCGCGCTCGCCCTGTCCGCGCTGCCCGTCGACCGCTTCTGCTTCGAGGGCTTCCTGCCGCGCAAGGCGGGCGAACGGCTCGGCCGGCTCCGGGAGGTCGCCGACGAGCGCCGCACCATGGTCTTCTTCGAGGCCCCGCACCGCCTCGACGACACCCTCGCCGCGATGGCCGAGGTCTTCGGCGGCGACCGCCGGGCGGCCGTGTGCCGGGAACTGACCAAGACGTACGAGGAAGTGAAGCGCGGCCCGCTGGGCGAACTGGCGGTCTGGGCGGCCGAAGGCGTACGCGGCGAGATCACCGTCGTCGTCGAGGGCGCGGCCGAGTCCGGACCCCAGGAACTGGACGCCGAGGAGCTGGTGCGCAGGGTGCGGGTGCGCGAGGAGGCGGGGGAGCGGCGCAAGGAGGCGATCGCCGCCGTGGCCGCCGACGCGGGGCTTCCCAAGCGCGAGGTGTTCGACGCGGTCGTCGCGGCAAAGAACGCGGAGCGGACGGCCCCCGCGAAGGGCAAAGGACCATCGTGAAAAGCAAAGCGAGAGCCGCGCACGGGGCTTTTCTGCCACGAGATGGCCAAAAGCGCTCCAACAGTCGACAGGGGTCGATGCGCTCCTGCCGGTAAGGGCGTCCACTGGTCAGGGACGCATTCTCCGGAACGTTTGTCCGGAGTGCCTGTCCGGCGGACAAAGGAGCGGGCATGAGCGAGATCGCAGAAACCACCGTGCACGAGGCGTACGCATTCGCCTGTATGAGGTGTGGACACGGCTGGGAGCAGGCCTTCGAAATAGAGCACCACGTCGACGGCTCCAACAACCCCTTCGTCATATACAAGGCGGACGGCGAGCGGGTGCCCTCGCCCCTGTCCCGGCCCACTTGCACGAACTGCGGCGGACACGTGGTCCGGATCATGCGGGCCGGCCGGGTCTCGACCGTCCAGCAGCTGCTCCGCAGCTCCGAGCCGGCGCGGCCGGCGATCCAGGACGGCGAGGCCGCGGCCGCCGCCCCCGCGGACACCGGACACCACTGGCACCTGTCCGATCTGCTGCACCCGTTCCACCGGAGGTAGGCACCCCGGCTCCACCACGGGCCGGGCGCACCGGTGGGTCCTCGTACGATCGTCGTCATGAGCCGTACCGAAGCCCCGCCGCTGCCCGAACCCCTCCGGGTACCGGTCGCCGATTCGCACACCCACCTGGACATGCAGGACGCGACCGTCGAGGAGGGCCTGGCCAGGGCCGCCGCGGTCAATGTGACCACCGTGGTCCAGGTGGGATGCGATGTGGCCGGTTCGCGGTGGGCCGCCGAGACCGCCGCCGCGCACCCCAACGTGCACGCGGCGGTCGCCCTGCACCCCAACGAGGCACCGCGCATCGTGCACGGCGACCCCGACGGCCGGTCGCGCCAGGGCGCGCGGGAGGGCGGCGGGCAGGCGGCGCTGCACGAGGCGCTCGCGGAGATCGACGCGCTGGCCGCCCTCGACCACGTACGCGGTGTCGGCGAGACCGGACTGGACTGCTTCCGCACCGGCCCCGAGGGCATGGCCGCCCAGGAGGAGTCCTTCCGGGCCCACATCGAGATCGCCAAACGGCACGGCAAGGCACTGGTCATCCACGACCGCGAGGCGCACGCGGACGTGCTGCGGATCCTCGCCGACGCGGGCGCCCCGGAACGGACCGTGTTCCACTGCTACTCCGGCGACGCCGACATGGCCCGGATCTGCGCGGACGCCGGGTACTTCATGTCCTTCGCGGGCAACGTCACCTTCAAGAACGCCCAGCCGCTGCGGGACGCCCTGGCCGTCGCCCCGACGGAACTGGTGCTGGTCGAGACGGACGCCCCGTTCCTGACCCCCGCCCCGTACCGGGGCCGGCCCAACGCGCCCTACCTCATCCCGGTCACCCTGCGGGCCATGGCGGCGGTGAAGGGCCTGGACGAGGACACCCTGGCGTCGGCCGTCTTCGACAACACCGCCAGGGCCTTCGACTACTGACCGCGGCGGCAGCCGCCGTAGGCTTACCGGGTGAGCACCACTGAGCCCGACGCCCTCCTGGGCCCCGCAGACATCCGCGAGCTGGCCGCCGAGCTGGGCGTACGCCCGACCAAGCAGCGCGGCCAGAACTTCGTCATCGACGCCAATACGGTCCGCCGGATCGTACGGACGGCGGAGGTCCGGCCGGACGACGTCGTCGTCGAGGTCGGCCCGGGGCTCGGCTCGCTGACCCTGGCGCTGCTGGAGGCGGCGGACCGGGTCGTCGCCGTCGAGATCGACGACGTGCTGGCGGGCGCGCTGCCGGCCACCGTCGCCGCGCGGATGCCGGGGCGGGCCGACCGGTTCGCCCTGGTGCACTCCGACGCGATGCTGGTCCGGGAGCTGCCGGGGCCGGCGCCGACCGCGCTGGTCGCGAACCTTCCGTACAACGTCGCCGTGCCGGTCCTGCTGACGATGCTGGAGCGCTTCCCGTCCATCGAGCGCACCCTCGTCATGGTCCAGGCCGAGGTCGCCGACCGGCTGGCCGCGCGGCCGGGCAACAAGGTCTACGGCGTGCCGTCCGTGAAGGCCAACTGGTACGCGGACGTCAAGCGGGCCGGCTCCATCGGCCGCAACGTCTTCTGGCCCGCCCCGAACGTCGACTCCGGGCTGGTCTCCCTGGTCCGGCGCACCGAGCCGATCGCGACGAGCGCGAGCAGGACCGAGGTCTTCGCGGTCGTCGACGCGGCCTTCGCCCAGCGCCGCAAGACGCTGCGGGCCGCCCTGGCCGGCTGGGCCGGCTCCGCGCCCGCCGCCGAGGCGGCCCTGGTCGCGGCCGGGATCTCCCCGCAGGCCCGCGGCGAGTCGCTGACCGTCGAGGAGTTCGCCGCAATCGCCGAGAACAAGCCCGCCGGGGCCAACGGGAACGAGCCCTCCGGGACGACCGGGAGCCGGCCCTCCGGGGCCACCACGAACGAGCCCGCCGGGGCTGCCGGGAACGAGTCCGCCGGGAGTGGCGAGTGACCATCACCGTCCGCGTACCCGCCAAGGTCAACGTCCAGCTCGCGGTCGGCGCCCCGCGCCCCGACGGCTTCCACGACCTGGCCAATGTCTTCCTCGCCGTCGGCCTGTACGACGAGGTCAGCGTCACCCCCGCCGACGGGCTGCGCATCACCTGCTCGGGCCCGGACGCCGCCCAGGTCCCGCTGGACGCGACCAACCTCGCCGCCCGCGCCGCGATCGCGCTGGCCGAGCGGCACGGCATCGCACCCGATGTGCACATCCACATCGCCAAGGACATCCCCGTCGCCGGAGGCATGGCGGGCGGCAGCGCCGACGGCGCGGCCGCGCTGCTGGCCTGCGACGCCCTCTGGTCCACCGGCGCCGGGCGGGACGAGCTGCTGGCCATCTGCGCGGAGCTGGGCAGCGACGTCCCGTTCAGCCTGGTCGGCGGCGCCGCACTCGGCACCGGACGCGGCGAGCGGCTCACCCCGGTCGAGGTCGGCTCCACCTTCCACTGGGTCTTCGCGGTCGCCGACGGCGGGCTCTCCACCCCGGCCGTCTACGGCGAGTTCGACCGGCTGACGGCGGGCACCGACGTCCCCGCCCCCGAGGCGTCCCCGGCGCTCCTGGCCGCCCTGCGCACCGGCGACCCGGCCGCGCTCGCCGAGGCCCTCTCCAACGACCTCCAGCCCGCCGCGCTCTCCCTGCGCCCCTCGCTCGCCGACACCCTCGCCGCGGGCACCGCCGCCGGAGCCCTGGCGGCCCTGGTCTCGGGCTCCGGGCCGACCACCGCGTTCCTGGTGGCGGACGAGGAGTCGGCCCGCAAGGTGGCCGAGGCCCTGATCACCTCGGGCACCTGCCGCAACGCACGCACGGCGGTCTCACCGGCGCCGGGGGCGATCGTCGTCTGACCACGCCCGCCCCGCGCACGTCCGAGGGGGAGGCCCCGGGGCGAGCGGGCGGCGCACCTCCGCAGCCCCGTACCCTGGGAAGCCGATCCATCCCCCCGGGCAGGAGTGAAATGGCCGTCAATCTGGTCAATGTCGAGCAGGTCAGCAAGGTGTACGGCACCCGTGCCCTGCTCGACGGCGTGTCCCTCGGGGTGTCCGAGGGGGACCGGATCGGGGTCGTGGGCCGCAACGGTGACGGAAAGACGACGCTCATCCGGATGCTCGCCAAGCTGGAGGAGGCGGACAGCGGACGCGTCACCCACAACGGCGGACTGCGGCTCGGCGTCCTCACCCAGCACGACTCGCTCGACCCGCAGGCGACCATCCGCCACGAGGTGATCGGCGACCTCGCCGACCACGAGTGGGCGGGCAGCGCCAAGATCCGCGACGTACTCACCGGACTCTTCGGCGGCCTCGCCCTGCCCGGCTTCGAGCACGGCCTGGACACCGTCATCGCCCCGCTCTCCGGCGGCGAGCGGCGCCGGATCGCGCTGGCCAAGCTGCTCATCGCCGAGCAGGACCTGATCGTCCTCGACGAGCCGACCAACCACCTCGACGTCGAGGGCATCTCCTGGCTGGCCGGCCATCTGAGGGCCCGCCGCTCCGCGCTCGTCTGCGTGACCCACGACCGCTGGTTCCTCGACCAGGTCTGCACCCGCATGTGGGACGTGCAGCGCGGCACGGTCCACGAGTACGAGGGCGGCTACAGCGACTACGTCTTCGCGCGGGCCGAGCGGGAGCGGATCGCCGCGACCGAGGAGTCCAAGCGGCAGAACCTGATGCGCAAGGAGCTGGCCTGGCTGCGCCGCGGCGCCCCCGCCCGCACCTCCAAGCCGCGCTACCGCATCGAGGCGGCCAACGAGCTGATCGCCGATGTGCCGCCGCCGCGCGACACCAGCGAGCTGATGAAGTTCGCCAACGCCCGGCTCGGCAAGACCGTCTTCGATCTGGAGGACGTGACCGTCCAGGCGGGCCCCAAGACGCTGCTCACGCACCTCACCTGGCAGCTCGGCCCCGGCGACCGGATCGGCCTGGTCGGGGTCAACGGCGCGGGCAAGACCTCGCTGCTGCGGGCGCTGGCCGAGGCGGCCCGTACCCAGGGCGACGCACAGCCCGCCGCCGGGAAGGTCGTCGTCGGCAAGACCGTCAGGCTGGCCTACCTCTCCCAGGAGGTCCACGAGCTGAACCCGAACCTGCGGGTCCTGGAGGCCGTCCAGCAGGTACGGGACCGGGTCGACCTCGGCAAGGGCCGCGAGATGACCGCGGGCCAGCTCTGCGAGCAGTTCGGTTTCTCGAAGGAGAAGCAGTGGACCCCGGTCGGCGACCTCTCCGGCGGTGAGCGGCGCCGGCTCCAGATCCTGCGCCTGCTGATGGACGAGCCGAACGTCCTCTTCCTCGACGAGCCCACCAACGACCTCGACATCGAGACCCTGACCCAGCTGGAGGACCTCCTCGACGGCTGGCCCGGTTCGATGATCGTGATCTCCCACGACCGGTTCTTCATCGAGCGGACCACGGACCGGGTGATGGCGCTGCTCGGCGACCGCACGCTGCGGATGCTGCCGCGCGGGATCGACGAGTACCTGGAGCGCAGGCAGCGGATGGAGGAGGCGGCCACGCCCTCCGCCGCACCCGCGCCGGCCAGGGAGGCCGCGCCGGTCACGGCGGTCTCCCCGCAGGCCGCCCGTGCGGCGAAGAAGGAACTCCAGAAGGTCGAGCGGCAGCTCGACAAGATGTCGACGCGGGAGACCACGCTGCACGCGCAGATCGCGGAGCACGCCACGGACTTCGAGAAGGTGGCGAAGCTCGACGCCGAACTGCGCGAACTGGTCGCCGAACGCGACGAGTTGGAGATGCGCTGGCTGGAACTGGCCGAGGACGCCTGATCGTTGCGGTGCGTCAGGTGTGACCGTTGGGGCCTGTGGGGCGGGTGATACAAAGAAACCTTGCCCGGCGCAGCAGCCGGAACGGTCCGCACGAAGGGGGACGTGCTGATGACCCAGCCGCCCGGCCAGCAACCGCCGCAGGGAGGCTTCGGGGCTCCGTACGAACCACAGCCCGGCCAGTACGGGCAGCCCCCGCAGCCGTACGGTCAGCCTCCGCAGCCGTACGGCCCGCAGACGCCGGGGAGTTACGGCGGTCCCGGGTACGGCTGGCCGCAACCGCAACCGCAACCGCAGCCCCCCGGCGGGCCCGGTCGGGACGGGCGTTCCAAGCGGAAGCCCGCGGTCGTGGTCGCCGCCGGGCTCGCGGTCTGCCTGATCGTGGGCGGCGGCGTCCGGCTCGCCACGAGCGGCGGCGACGGAGAGAAGAAGCCGGTCGCCCAGCACAGCACCACCGGGCCGCCGAGCCCCCCGCACCCCACCGATGACGGCAAGGGGAAGGCGGTCGTGGACCACGACACCGCCGAGAAGCTCAACGCCGGGCGCAAGTCCGGCGAGGCGAAGGTTCTCTGGATTCAGAAGAACGGCGTCGACCTGCCCCGCAACGGCGCCGACGCATACGGTCCCTGGATCGTCGGCGACACCGTGGTCAAGGCCATGTACCGGACGGTGTCCGGCTATTCGGTCATGGACGGCACGCGGAAGTGGAGCCTGCGTCTGCCGGCCGACGTCTGCGCCGCCCCCACGCAGGCGACCGCCGACGGCAAGATCGTGATCGGGATCGAGAACAGCACCGCGAGCGACGCGCCCTGCGAGAGCCTCCAGATGATCGACCTCGCCACCGGCAAGGCGGGCTGGCGCAAGTCGTACGAGCGGCCCGGTGCCTGGGACGGGCTCTCCGATGTGGCGATGGCGATCAACGGAGACGTTCTGACCGTGGGGCGGACCAGCCGGACGGACGCCTTCCGGGTCCGTGACGGCAAGGCGCTGTGGGGCAGACTGCCGGGCAACTGCCAGCCGTTCGGCTTTGTGAGCGGCCCCGTCCCGATCGCGGCCACCAGCTGCCAGACCGAGGCCGACGACCATGCCGAGCAGCAGGTGCAGCGGATCGACCCGGCCACCGGCAAGGTCCGGTGGACGTACAAGGTCAAGAAGGGCTGGCAGGTCGACCAGTTCTACTCGGTCAGCCCACTGGTCGTCTCCATCAGGAAAGGGGAGAAGAACTGGGCCATCGCGGTGCTCAACGCCGATGGCACGTACCGGTCCCAGCTGATCGGTGGCACCGACGACTACGCGACGCAGTGCGGCGGCGACGTGCTCACCCGGGGCCAGAACGTCGACAACTGTCTGGGGGTCGCGGCCGACGCGGACACCTTCTACATGGCCACGAAGCCCGAGTTCGTCGGTTCCGACATGACCAACGCGGTCGTTGCCTTCGATCTGGGCACCGGCAAGTCCAAGTGGAAGGTCCCGGCGCCTGCCGGGCAGACCCTGATGCCGATGCGGGTGGAGGGCGGCAAGGTGCTGGTCTACATGGACGCGACCAAGGGCAAGGGCGGCGGCATCATGTCGCTCGCCCCGACGGGCGGCACCCTCCGGCCGGTCCTGCGGCATCCGGCGTCGGCGGCCGAGGTGGAGCGGGGCTTCTCCCTGCCCCGGGTCGCGTACGTGAACGGGCGCTCCCTGCTCATGCACGCCTTCGTCAGCGGGGTCACCGACGAGGAGGAGATCGCGATGAAGACCATGATCTCTTTCGGCGACTGACCGACCCGGTGGCCGAAAAGACGCGGGTGGTACAAAGAAGCCCCGCTCGACAGCCGTAACACCGCGGGATCCATGCCTGATTCGCTCCTTTCCGGGGAGTCCAGGGGGGTTCTGCCCCGTGGTGTTCCGCGGAATCGCGGGGGAGAACGGACCGGGCACCGGACCGCACGAAGGGGGACGTGCTGATGACCCAGCCGCCCGGCCAGCAACCGCCGCAGGGAGGCTTCGGGGCTCCGTACGAACCACAGCCCGGTTCGTACGGGTCACCGGCCCAGCCGCCTACGCAGCCATCGGGCCAGGCCGCCGGCCCGTACGGCACCCGGCCGCCCGGTCCGTACGGGCCGCCCACCCAGCCGTCCGGGCCCTACGGGCCGCCGCCCGTCCAGCCAGGTCCGTACAACGCGCCCACGCAGCCGGGGCTTTACGACGCACCGACGCAGCCCGGCCCGTACGGCGTGCCGTCGCCACCGCAGTCCGGTGGCCCCGGGGGCGGCAGTGGTGGCGGGTTCTTCCGGGGCAGGCGAGGGGCGGTCATCGGTGCCGCGCTCGCCGTGGTGCTGCTGGCGGGCGGTGGTGTCTGGCTGGCGACGAGCGGGAGCGACGAGAAGGAGCCCACGGCGAAGTCGAGCACCGCCCCCGCGCCGGGCCCCACTTCCACCGGAAAGGGCAAGGGCGACGAGAAGGACCCCGGGCCGAGCGACCTGCGCGGGGAGGCCGACGGGATCAACGCCAAGCGCAAACCGGGCGAGGCGAAGGTCCGCTGGCTCCAGGAGGGCGGCGTCGACCTGCCCAGCAACGGTGAGAGCGTGTACGGCCCCTGGTTCGCCGGCGACACCGTCGTCAAGGCGATGTTCCACACCGTCTCCGGCTATTCGGTCTCCGACGGCAGCGAGAAGTGGAGCCTCCGCATGCCGGGCAAGCTGTGCGGGGCCCCCTCGCAGGCCACCTCCGACGGCAGGATCGTCTTCGGGGTGGAGAGCGGCAGCGGCAGCGCGGCGGAGTGCAACGGACTCCAGATGGTCGACCTCACGACCGGTAAGGCCGGCTGGTACAAGAAGTACGAGCGGCAGGGCGCCTGGGACCTGCTCTCCTACCCGGCGATGGCGATCAACGGCGACACCGTGACCGTCGGGCGCAAGACCAGGACGGACGCCTTCCGGGTCAGCGACGGCAAGGTGCTCTTCGGGAAACTGCCGGGCAACTGCCAGCCGTTCGGCTTCGCGAGCGGACCGCTGGGGATAGCCGCGGCCAGCTGCCAGACGGCGGCCGACGACCACAAGGAACAGCTGGTGGAGCGGATCGACCCGGCCAGCGGGAAGGTCCTGTGGAAGTACCGGGTCAAGAAGGGCTGGGAGATCTCGCAGTTCTACTCGGTCAGCCCGCTGGTCGTCTCCCTGAAGAAGGGAGACAACTGGGCCATCGTCATGCTCAACGCGGACGGCACCTACCGCTCCCAGCTGGTCGGCGGCACCGAGAACTACCGGGTGGAGTGCGACACCGATCTCATCACCGGCGGCGGGAACCTCGACAACTGCCTCGGAGTGGCGGCCGACGACCGGACGGTCTATCTGGCGACCAAGCCCGAGGAGTCCGATGCCACCCCCACCAACAAGGTCGCCGCCTTCGACGTGAGCACCGGCCGGACCAAATGGAAGGCCGAGGCCCCGGCCGGGCAGACCATGATGCCGATGCGGGTGGAGGACGGCCGGCTGCTGGTGTTCGTGGAGTCGTCGATGAACAAGGCCGGCGCCATCGCGTCGCTGCCGCCGACCGGTGGCACACCGCGGCCGCTGCTGCGGCACCCGGACGCGGGGGTGCGGACCGAGCGCACGCTCTTCCAGCCCCGGGTCGCCTATGTGAACGGCCGTTCCCTCCTGATGAGTACGAGCATCAGCGGGGTCGAGGACGGCGACGAGCAGCGGGCCAAGTCGATGGAGATGTTCGGCAACTGACGGACACCGAGGCGTAACGGAGGCATCACGGGGCGGTTCTCCCTTGGGAACAGGGGGTGGACCGCCCCGGTGCGCGGGGTCTTGCGGGTGGTACAAAGAAGCCCCGCTCGACTGACGTAACACTGCGGGATCCATGCCTGATTCGCTCCTTTCCGGGAATTTCAGGGGGTTCTGCCCCGTGGTGTTCCGCGGAATCGCGGGGGAGAACGGACCGGGCACCGGACCGCACGAAGGGGGACGTGCTGATGACCCAGCCGCCCAGCCAGCAACCGCCGCAGGGAGGCTTCGGCGCGCCGCAGGAGCCGCCGCCGGGTAGTCCTCAGCCGCCCCAGGGCCCGCCGCAGACCCCGCCACCCGCCCAGCCGGGCTACGGCTATCCGCAGGCACCCGGCCAGCCGCCGGGCCAGGCCCCCGGCTACGGCTACCCGCAGCAGCCGGGCCAGCAGCCGGGTCCGTACGCCCAGCAGCCCGGCCCCTACGGCCAGCAGCCGGGTCCGTACGGCCAGCAGCAGCCCGGTTACGGCTACCCGCAGCAGCAGTACCCCGGCGCGCCCACCCCGAGCGGTCCCGGCGGCGGTCCCTCCAAGCGCAAGCCCGCGATCATCATCGGTGCCGCGGCCGTCGCGCTCCTGGTGATCGGCGGCGGCATCTTCGTCGCCACGAGCGGGGGCGACGACGACAAGAAGCCCATCGCGAAGGAGAGCGGGGACGCGAAGCCGAGCAGTTCGCCCTCCATCAACGAGGGCAACGGAAACGGTGACGGCAACGGCGGCGACGCCGACGAGGACCTCAACGCCGGGCGCAAGGCCGGTGAGGCGAAGGTCCTCTGGCTCCAGAAGAACGACATCGACCTGCCGCGCAACGGCTCGGACGTCTACGGCCCCTGGGTGTCCGGCGACACCATCGTCAGGGGCATGTACCGCTCGGTCTCCGGCTACTCGGTGGCCGACGGCAAGCAGAAGTGGACCCTCAAGCTGCCCGCCGACCTGTGCGCGGCGCCCTCGCAGCCCACGGCCGACGGCAAGATCGTCATCGGGGTCAAGAACGGCACCACCGACAAGGCGGACTGCGCCGACCTCCAGATGATCGACCTCGCCACCGGCAAGGCCGGGTGGAAGAAGGCGGTCAAGCAGAACGGCACCTGGGACTTCCTGTCGGACATCTCGCTGGCCATCAGCGGCGACACCGTGACGGTCGGACGCACCGGAAACTCCAACGCCTACCGGGTCAGTGACGGCAAGGAACTGTTCGGCAAGCCGTCGGGCATCTGCCAGCCGTTCGCCTTCGCCGGCGGGGCCAAGCTGATCGCCGCCTCCAGCTGCCGCACCGACAACACCGACAACCCGCAGCACCAGATACAGGAGCTCGACCCGAACACGGGGAAGCCCAGGTGGACCTACCGGCCCAAGCGCGGCTGGGAGATCGACCGGGTCTACTCGGTCAGCCCGCTGGTGGTCTCCCTGAAGAAGGACAAGGAGTGGAGCATCCTCGCGCTGAAGGAGAACGGCTCCCTCCGCACCGGCATCACCAGCGACAAGGGCGACAAGTTCGCACCGGACTGCGGCAGCAGCTTCGCCATCTTCGGCAAGTCCCTCGACGGCTGCACCGGAGTCGCCGCCGACGCCAACACCTTCTACATGGCGACCGCGCCGGACTCCAGCGGCACCGCCCGCACGAACAAGGTCGTGGCGTTCAACCTGAACACCGGAAGGACCAAGTGGAAGGCCGCCGCCCCGGCCGACCGCACCGTGAAGCCGCTGCGCATGGAGAGCGGCAACGTGCTGCTCTACGTGGAGCCCGGCTACCAGAAGGGCGGCGGCATCGCCACCCTCGCACCGACCGGCGGCACCCCCCGGATGCTGCTGCAGCACCCCGCGTCGACGGCCGAGATCGAGAACGACTTCTACAACTCGAAGATCCTCTACGCGGGCGGCCGTTCGTTCATCGCGAGCGGCCGGGTCAGCGCCAGGAACGACAAGGAAGAGCTGGAGACGAAGACCATGATGGCCTTCGGCAACTGACGGCTCACGAGGCCCCTCGACGGCACCATTCGTCCGTCGGAGCCCCACGGCTCATGACCGGCGGCGGCCGGCACACCACCGACCGCCGCCGGACCCGTCCCACCGACTCCCTTTCCCCAGAGGTACGTACGCCATGACGCAGCCCCCCCAGCCGCCCAACGATCCGCCCCAGGGCGGATTCGGTGCCCCGCAGGACCCCCCGCCGGGTGGGTTCGGTGCTCCGCAGGACCCACCGCCCGGTGGGTTCGGCGCGCCGCCCGCCGACCCCTTCGGCAAGCAGCAGGCCACCCCGCCCCCGGGCGGGTTCGGTGCCCCGACCCCGCCGCCCGCGGACACCCCGCCGCCCACCGGTGCCCCGCAGCAGCCGGGCCCCGGCTACGGCTACCCGCAGGCCCAGCCCGGTTACGGCTATCCGCAGGCCCAGCCCCCGCAGCCCGGCTACGGCTACCCGCAGGCGCCGGTGCCCGGCCAGCCGCAGCAGGGTTACGGATTCCCGCAGGGCATGCCGCCCGGCCAGCCGCCGCAGCAGGGGTACGGCTACCAGACCACCCCGATGCAGCAGCCGCAGCCGCCCCAGCAGGACGGGAACGGCGGCAAGAAGTTCAGCACCCAGATGCAGATCATCGTCGCCGCCTCGGTGGCCGTGGTGCTGATCGTGGCCGGCGGCATCTGGTACTCCTCCGGCGGTGACGACGGCAAGAAGGACAAGGCGTCCCAGTCCAGCGGCGGCACCACCGAGGGCAAGGGCGGCCAGGGCGGCAACGCCGTCGACGGCGCCGGCAAGGAGAAGGCCCCCGCGGACCCCAAGTCCAAGGTCGCCTTCCAGCTGCCGCTGCCCAAGGTCACCGACGTCACCAAGGTCGACGGCTCCTGGCTGACCGACAAGGCGTACGTGAAGACCGGTCTGAACGAGATCGTCGCCTACGACCCGGCCAAGGGCACCAAGCTCTGGTCGATCCCGCTGGCGGGCCAGGTCTGCGCCGCGTCCCGGCACATGTCCAAGGACTTCAAGACCGCGATCGCCTTCGAGCAGAGCAAGCCGACCAAGGCGACCAAGTACCCGCCGTGCAACCAGGTCGGCGCGCTCGACCTGAGCACCGGCAAGCTGATGTGGAGCAAGTCGGTGACCGCCGCCACCAGCGGTGACGCGGCGGTCAGGTTCGACGAGGTCACGCTCAGCGGCACCACGGTCGCCGCGGGCGGAACCGAGGGCGGCGCCGCCTTCGACCTCAACACCGGCGCCGAGCGCTGGAAGCCCAAGGCCACCACCGACGGCTGCTACGACAAGGGGTACGGCGGCGGCGAAGCGCTCGCGGTGGTCCGCAAGTGCGGTACGTACGACGACCCGCAGCTCGTCGTCCAGGCGCTGAACCCCACCACCGGGGCCCCGATCTCCTCGTACAAGATGCCGCCCGGTGTCGACTACGCGAGCATCGTCTCCACCAAGCCGCTGGTCGTCGCGGCCGATGTCGGCGACACCGCCGGTGACGGCAGCGGCATCTCGGACTTCTTCTCGATCGACGCCTCCACCGGCAAGCTGCTCACCCGGATCGCGGCGGACGGCGAGAAGTACGCGGCGCGCTGCGCCTCCACCGAGGTCGAGAGCTGCAGTCAGCTGGCCGTCGGCAACAACCGCATCTACGTGCCGACCGAGGACCACGAGGGCACCGGCGAGTACGGCGACACCAACGAGATCGTCTCCTTCGACCTCACCACCGGCAAGCCGACCAGCGACAAGGCCGACGCGGGCGACCGCTACACGATGTTCCCGATCCGCATGGACGGCGGCAACATCATCGCCTACCGGGTTCCCCCGTACGACAAGGGCGGCCAGGTCGTCTCCATCGACGGCGCCACGTTCAAGCAGACGGTGCTGATGGAGAACCCGAGCGACGAGTCGATCCGGGACGCGGAGACCAGCTTCACGCCGGACTACTCCGAGTTCCGCTACAGCGACGGGCACCTGTACCTGTCCAGCACCATGGTCAGCAAGCCGAGTGGCTCGCTGGACGCGAGCCGCCGACTGGTGGTCAGCTTCAGCAGGCCGTAACAGCAGGCCGCACGCGCGCGCGGGGGTGGTGTCCGGGTAACGGGCACCACCCCCGCGCACGTTCGGGGCCGGGCGCACGGGGGCCTCGGGAAGTGATCCGTAACGGTCGGCGGGCCGATCACAACGGCGACCAGTCGGACATGGCACACCATCAACCGGTCCCGAACGCACGTCGATCCGGTGTTCCGGCTCCTTTTGGCCGGTAAGGCGCCCGCGGCGTCGAACAAGCGTGTAGCTTGCCGGGTCAGGAAGGCCGGGGGGCCCGGTGTGGCGGTGCAACGGGGGTGTGCTCGATGGGCGTGCGGCTCATGGTGGTCGATGATCACAGACTGCTCGCCGAGGCGCTCGCCTCGGCGCTGAAACTGCGGGGCCACCGGGTCCTCGCGGCGGCCGCACCGACGTCGGGGGCGGCGGAGCTGGTGGTCAGCAGGGCCCCGGACGTCTGCCTGTTCGGCACCGCGGCCCCGGCCGAACCCGGCGCCTTCGACCCGATCGTACGGATCCGGCGCGAGCGCCCGCAGGTGGCCGTCGTGGTGCTCGGACCGGTGCCCAGCCCGCGCGGGATCGCGGCGGCCTTCGCGGCGGGGGCCGCGGGATACGTCCGCCACGACGAGCGCATGGAGGGCGTCGAACGGGCGATGGTCAAGGCGCGCGCCGGGGAGGCGGCGGTGGCGCCGCAGCTCCTTCAGGGCGCCTTCGCCGAACTGCTCAATCCCGCCGCGGCGCCGGACGACGAGGGGCAGCGGCTGCTCCAACTGCTCACCCCGCGCGAGGTCGAGGTCCTGGTGCGGGTCGCCGAGGGTGAGGACACCCGGCTGATCGCGGCCGGGATGCGGATCGCGCCGAGCACCGCGCGCACGCATGTGCAGCGGGTGCTGATGAAGCTGGGCGTCGGCTCCCGGCTGGAGGCCGCGGCACTCGCGGCCCGCACGGGACTGCTGGACCACGCGGCACCGGCCGGGCGGCCGGAACTGCCCGGGCAGCAGCGGAAGCACTGAGCCGCGGCTCGTTCCCGCGGACACGACGAACACCACGCACCGGGCCGGGCCCGGGCCCGGCCCTGCCGTGCCCGGCCGCCGGGCATGGGCCACTCATTGACGTCATTGTTGACTTGTGGTTCATTGTGTTCGGTTATGTTTGGAGGAACCTGGTGAAGAAGACGGTTACGACGCTCGCCGACGGCCGGGAGCTGCTCTACTACGACAGCCGCGACGACATCGTCCGCGACGCCGTCGACCGGCGCCCCCTCGACCCGGTCTCGACCTCGTCGGAGATCCGTCGTGACCCGTTCCTCGGCGACAGCGTCGCCATCGCCTCGCACCGCCAGGGCCGCATCTACCACCCGCCGGCCGACGAGTGCCCGCTCTGCCCCTCGCGGGACGGCCGGCAGAGCGAGATTCCCGAGGCCGACTACGACGTCGCCGTCTTCGAGAACCGCTTCCCCTCGCTCGCCGGTGACTCCGGCCGCTGCGAGGTCGTCTGCTTCACCTCCGACCACGACGCGTCGTTCGCCGACCTCACCGAGGAGCAGGCCGCCCTGGTCCTTTCGGCCTGGACCGACCGCACCGCCGAGCTCGCCGAACTCCCGCAGGTCAAGCAGGTGTTCTGCTTCGAGAACCGGGGCGCCGAGATCGGCGTCACGCTCGGCCACCCGCACGGGCAGATCTACGCGTACCCCTTCGTCACCCCGCGCACCGAGCTGATGTTCCGCTCGATGGCCGACCACCGCGCCGAGACCGGCGGCAACCTCTTCGACGACGTGGTGGCCCGCGAGGAGAAGGACGGCTCCCGGATCGTCATCGACGCCGAGCACTGGGTCGCCTTCGTCCCGTACGCCGCCCACTGGCCGTACGAGGTCCATCTGCACCCGCGCCGCCGCGTCCCCGACCTGCGGGAGCTCGACGAGGCCGCGCGCACGGAGTTCCCACAGGTTTATCTGGAACTCTTGAGGCGATTCGACCGGATCTTCGGCCCCGGCGAGCCGCCGACCCCGTACATCTCGGCCTGGCACCAGGCCCCGTTCGGGGTTCCCGGACGGGAGGACTTCGGGCTCCATCTGGAGCTTTTCACCATTCGACGTACCTCCGGCAAGCTGAAGTTCCTCGCGGGTTCCGAATCCGGCATGAACGTGTTCATCAACGATGTGCCGCCGGAGGCCGCGGCCCAGCGACTGCGAGAGGTAGCGAGCGAGTGAGCAAGCCCCAGAAGAAGTACCTGGTCACGGGCGGCGCGGGATACGTCGGCAGCGTGGTCGCCCAGCACCTGCTGGAGGCCGGGCACGCGGTCACCGTTCTCGACGACCTGTCGACCGGGTTCCGGGAGGGCGTCCCGGCCGGGGCCGAGTTCATCGAGGGCCGCATCCAGGACGCGGCGAAGTGGCTGGACGCCTCCTACGACGGGGTGCTGCACTTCGCCGCGTGCTCCCAGGTCGGCGAGTCCGTCGCGGACCCGGAGAAATACTGGGTGAACAACGTCGGCGGCTCCCTCGCGCTGCTCGCCGCGATGCGCGACGCCGGTGTGCGCACCCTGGTCTTCTCCTCCACCGCCGCCACCTACGGGGAACCGGCCACCACCCCCATCACCGAGTCCGACGCGACCGCGCCCACCAACCCCTACGGCGCCACCAAGCTCGCCGTCGACCACATGATCACCGGCGAGGCGACCGCGCACGGCCTGGCCGCGGTCTCGCTGCGCTACTTCAACGTGGCCGGGGCGTACGGAAGTTGCGGGGAGCGGCACGATCCCGAGTCGCACCTCATTCCGCTGGTCCTCCAGGTCGCGCTCGGCCGCCGCGAGTCGATCTCCGTGTACGGCGACGACTACCCGACCCCCGACGGCACCTGCGTCCGCGACTACATCCATGTCGCCGACCTCGCCGAGGCCCACCTGCTGGCGCTGGACGCGGCCACCGCGGGCGAGCACCTGATCTGCAACCTCGGCAACGGCAACGGCTTCTCGGTGCGCGAGGTCATCGAGACCGTCCGCGAGGTCACCGGCCACCCCGTCCCGGAGACCGCGGCCCCCCGCCGCGCCGGTGACCCCGCCGTGCTGGTCGCCTCCGCCGCCACCGCCCGGGAGCGGCTCGGCTGGACGCCGTCCCGCGCCGACCTGACCGGAATCGTCACCGACGCCTGGACGTTCGCCCGCCGAGAGGAGCCCACCGCCCCATGACCGTGAACACCGAGCCGACCGCCTCCCGGGCCGAGCTGACCGCCACCTTCACCGAGCTGTACGGTCACGCGCCCGAGGGGATCTGGGCGGCCCCCGGCCGGGTCAACCTGATCGGCGAGTACACCGACTTCAACGACGGCTTCGTGATGCCGCTCGCGCTGCCGCACACCGCACTCGCGGCGGTCGCCCGCCGCACCGACGGCGAACTGCGGCTGCACTCCACCGACGTACCCGGCGGCGTCGTCCAGCTCCGGCTCGACGAACTGGCCCCGCACCAGGGGCACGGCTGGGCGGCCTACCCCGCCGGAGTCGTCTGGGCCCTGCGCGAGGCCGGCCATCCGGTCACCGGGGCGGACATCCAGCTGACCTCCACGGTCCCCACCGGCGCCGGCCTGTCCTCCTCCGCCGCGCTGGAGGTCGTCACCGCGCTCGCCCTGAACGATCTCTTCGGACTCGGGCTCTCCGCCCCCGAGTTGGCGGTTCTCGGCCAGCGCGCCGAGAACGACTTCGTGGGCGTGCCCTGCGGGGTCATGGACCAGATGGCGTCCGCCTGCTGCACCGAGGGCCACGCACTCCACCTCGACACCCGCGATCTCACCCAGCGCCAGATCCCCTTCGACCTGGCCGCCCACGGGCTGCGGCTGCTCGTGGTCGACACCCAGGTCAAGCACGCGCTCGGCGACGGCGCGTATGCCGAGCGGCGGGCCGGCTGCGAGGCGGGCGCGGCGGCACTCGGCGTACGGACCCTGCGCGAAGTGCCGTACGACGGCCTCGGCGCGGCCCTGGGCACCCTGGCCGAGGCCGGCGTCGACGAGTCGGTGGTGCGCTACGTACGCCATGTGGTCAGCGACAACGCGCGGGTGGAGCAGGTCATCGCGCTGCTCGACGCGGGCGATGTGCGGGCCGCGGGCCCGGTCCTGAACGCCGGGCACGTCTCGCTCCGCGACGATCTGCGGGTCTCCTGCCCGGAGCTGGACCTGGTGGTGTCGGCGGCGAACGAGGCCGGGGCACTCGGCGCGCGGATGACCGGTGGCGGCTTCGGCGGCTCGGCGATCGTCCTGGTGGCCGAGGAACAGGCGGGCACCGTCGCCAAGTCGGTGCTGGAGGCGTTCGCCGCGGCGGGCCACACGGCCCCGCGGATCTTCCCGGCCGTGCCCTCGGCGGGAGCCCGCCGCCTCGTCTGAACCCCGCAGGCCCGGTCCAGGCCCCCTTTTGCCGCAGGACGGAACACGCGTTCTGTCGCAGGACGGAACACGCGCCACACCCGGGGGGCGGCCGGAGCCGGTCAGTTCTGGGAATCGCCTTCCCACCCGGCCCGTCGGCCGTACCCTGATGCACAGCACCGGTGGGGGCCGGTGCTGATTCAGGGGTACGAGACAGTCGGGTACGGCACCCGGGGCGGGCAGCAGTCGGCACACGGCGGCGGCCGTGGGACTGCGGTCCATTCACCGATCCGGGGTGCCGTACCCGTGCTGGCCGGTCCCTTCGGTGGGCCCGGGGGTGGCCCAGGAACAGACGCGGCATGGGGGTGCCTGTGGTTCGTATCCGGGTTCTCGTGGTGGACGACCACCGGATTTTCGCCGAGTCGCTCGCGGCGGCGCTCGCGGCCGAGCCCGACGTCGATGTGGCGGCGGCGGGCAGCGGTCCCGCCGCTCTGCGGTGCCTGGAGCGGGCCGCCGCCGAGGGCCGCGGTTACGACGTGATGCTGATCGACGCCGAGCTGGGCATCCTGGGCACGGCGGGGGGCCGACGGGCCCCCGTACCGGTCCCCACCGACGGGGAGAGCGCCCCGGTGGACGGCATCTCCCTGGTGGCCGGGGTCCGTTCGGGCCGGCCGTCCGTGCGCGCGGTGGTGCTCGCCGAGAAGGACGACCCGGTCCGGGCCGCGCTGGCGCTCCAGGCCGGGGCGTCGGGCTGGGTGGCCAAGGACTGCTCGCTGCAACGGCTGCTCACCGTCATCCGCGGCGTGCTGCGGGGCGAGACGCATCTGCCCCCGGCGCTGCTCACCGGCGTGCTGCGGGAGCTGACGGCGGCGCGCAAGCACCGCAGCGAGAGCGAGCAGCTGGTCGAGTCGCTGACGCCGCGCGAACGCGAGGTGCTGCGCTGCATGGTGGCGGGCCTGGGCCGCAAGGCGGTGGCCGAGCGGCTGTTCCTCTCCCCGCACACGGTCCGTACCCACATGCAGAACGTGCTGGGGAAGCTGGGCGTGCACTCCACCCTGGCCGCGGTCGCCCTGGCCCGGCGCGCGGGCGTCGGCCCGGCCGAACCGGGCCCGGCGGCCCTAGCCGGGGATGTTGTCGAACGGGGCGGTCAACTGGCGTAGCAGTCCTGCCAGTTCGCCCCGCTGCTGGGTGGAGAGCTCGCTCAGGATGGCGCGCTCCTGGGCCAGCAGACCGGCCAGTGACTGGTCGGCCTTGTCGCGGCCCTCGGCGGTGAGCCGGACGAGCACGCCGCGGCGGTCGCTGGGGTCGGGGAGGCGCTCGACGAGGTTCTTCTTGGTCAGGCGGTCGATGCGGTTGGTCATCGTGCCGGAGGTGACCAGGGTCTGGGTGAGGAGCTGGCCGGGGGAGAGCTGGTAGGGGGCGCCCGCGCGCCGCAGGGACGTCAGTACGTCGAACTCCCAGGGCTCCAGATTGTGCTCGGAGAAGGCGATCCGGCGGGCCCGGTCCAGATGGCGGGCCAGGCGGGAGACGCGGCTGAGCACCTCGAGTGGTTCCACGTCGAGGTCGGGGCGCTCGCGGCGCCATGCAGCGACCAGTCGGTCGACCTCGTCCTCCATGTGGATCAGTGTAGAGGGTCTGTCGACATGAAGTCTCTTGAATTCAAGTGTCTTGACATCAAGATATTTTCGGCGTGATCCTGGACCCATGACCGCACCCACCTGGGATCCGCAGCAGTATCTGCGCCACGCGGACCACCGAACCCGTCCCTTCCTCGACCTCCTCGCCCGCGTCCCCGAGCTCCCGGCCGCCCCCGAACCCCGGATCGCCGACCTCGGCTGCGGCGCCGGCAACGTCACCGTCCTGCTCGCCGACCGCTGGCCCCGAGCCCGCATCACCGGCTACGACAACTCCCCGCAGATGCTCGAACGGGCCCGCGCCCACGCCGGCCCCCACCTGGACTTCACCGAGGCCGACGCCACCACCTGGACCCCCGCCGAACCCCACGACCTGATCGTCTCCAACGCCCTGCTCCAGTGGGTTCCCGGCCACGCCGACCGCTTCCCCGCCTGGCTGGACGCGATCACCCCCGGCGGCACCTTCGCCTTCCAGGTCCCCGGCAACTTCGACCGGCCCAGCCACGTCCTGATGCGGGAACTCGCCGGATCCCCGCGCTGGCGCGACCGCCTGGGCGGCGAACTGCGCCACGCCGACGCGGTGCTCACCCCCACCGCCTACCTCGACGCGCTGACCGCCCCCGGCATCACGGCGGACGTCTGGGAGACCACGTACCTGCACCTGCTGCACGGCCCGGACCCGGTGCTCGACTGGGTGAAGGGCACCGGCCTGCGCCCCGTCCTGACCGCCCTGGCAGACGACCCCGGGGCCCGCGAGGCGTTCCTCACCGAATACCGCGACCTGCTGCGCACCGCCTACCCCCGGGGCCCGCACGGCACGGTCTTCCCGTTCCGCCGCATCTTCGCCGTGGCCCGCAAGGAGAAGTGATGATCGCCGCCGTCGACCACGTACAGCTCGCCGCCCCGGAGGGTTCCGAGGACGCCCTGCGCGCCTACTACGCCGACATCCTCGGCATGACGGAGATGCCCAAGCCCCCGGTACTCGCGGCCCGCGGCGGCTGCTGGTTCCAGGCGGGCCCGGTCCAGCTCCACCTGGGCATCGAGCAGGACTTCCGCCCGGCGAAGAAGGCCCACCCGGGGCTGCGCGTCACGGACATCGAGGCGTACGCGGCCCGGCTGGAGGAGCGGGGCGCCGAAGTGCGGTGGGACGGCGGCCTGCCGGGGCACCGGCGCTTCCACAGCCACGATCCGGTGGGCAACCGGCTGGAGTTCCTGGAACCGGTGGAGTGACCTGCCGGCCCCCGCTCAGCTCTTGCGGTGCCCTATCAGCCTCGGCTTCGCCTCCAGGTTCTCCAGGCCGTGCCAGGCCAGGTTCACCAGATGGGCGGCGACCTCCGACTTCTTCGGCTTGCGGGCGTTCACCCACCACTGGCCGGTCAGGGCGACCATGCCGACCAGCGCCTGCGCGTAGAGCGGGGCCAGCTTCGGGTCGAAGCCGCGGGCCTTGAACTCCAGGCCCAGGATGTCCTCCACCTGGGTGGCGATGTCGCTGATGAGAGAGGCGAAGGTGCCGGTCGACTGGGCCACGGGGGAGTCGCGGACCAGGATGCGGAAGCCGTCCGTGTACGTCTCGATGTAGTCCAGCAGGGCGAACGCGGCCTGCTCCAGGAGCTCGCGCGGGTGGCCCGCGGTCAGCGCGCTCGTGACCATGTCGAGGAGCTGGCGCATCTCGCGGTCGACCACGACGGCGTACAGGCCCTCCTTGCCGCCGAAGTGCTCGTACACGACCGGCTTGGAGACACCGGCGCGGGACGCGATCTCCTCGACCGAGGTGCCCTCGAAGCCCTTGTCGGCGAAGAGCGTACGGCCGATGTCCAACAACTGCTCGCGGCGCTCCTTGCCGGTCATCCGCACCCGACGGGTACGCCGGGTGGAAGAGGAAGGACGGTTTTTCTCGCTGCTGCTGCTGGAGTCGGTCGCCACGTCGTCAATCATGCCGCGTCGGCACGCTCGGGGTCGCGCCGGGAGCCGATCCGGCGGGACTCGATCCGGGCGGAGTCCGGCCAGCGCACATCGTGCGCCCAGCCCAGCATCTCGAACCAGCGGATCAGCCGGGCACTCGAATCGACCTGCCCCCGCATCACACCGTGCCGGGCACTCGTCGGATCGGCGTGGTGCAGGTTGTGCCAGGACTCGCCGCAGGACAGGACCGCGAGCCACCACACATTCCCGGACCGGTCGCGGGACTTGAAGGGGCGCTTGCCGACCGCGTGGCAGATCGAGTTGATCGACCAGGTGACGTGGTGCAGCAGGGCCACCCGGACCAGCGAGCCCCAGAAGAAGGCCGTCGCCGCACCCCACCACGACATCGTCACCAGACCGCCGACCAGCGGCGGCAGCGCCAGCGAAACGATCGTGAGGGTCAGGAAGTGGCGGGAGACGCCGCGCAGCGCCGGGTCCTTGATCAGATCGGGTGCGTACTTCTGCTGCGGAGTCTGCTCCTCGTCGAACATCCACCCGATGTGGGCCCACCACAGGCCCTTCATCAGGGCGGGCAGGCTCTCACCGAAACGCCACGGCGAATGGGGGTCGCCCTCGGCGTCGGAGAAGCGGTGATGCTTGCGGTGGTCGGCCACCCACCGCACCAGCGGACCCTCCACGGCCAGCGAACCCGCCACGGCCAGGGCGATGCGGAGCGGGCGCTTCGCCTTGAAGGAGCCGTGCGTGAAGTAGCGGTGGAAGCCGATCGTGATGCCGTGGCAGCCGATGAAGTACATCGCCACGAGCAGACCCAGATCGAGCCAGCTCACACCGCGGCCCCAGGCCAGCGGCACCGCCGCGACCAGCGCCACGAACGGCACCACGATGAACAGCAGCAGCGCGATCTGCTCGATCGACCGCTTGTTGTCCCCGCCGAGCGTGGCGGAGGGAAGGTCGCGACCGTCGGCCGCCGATGGCTGGGCGTCGTCGATCGCAGCGGTGCTGGTGTTCATGGGGGTTCCCCTGGGGATGAGGAGTACGACGGATAGCTCTGGCTACGCTTCCGTAACCTACGGCGACGTAAGTATGGCAGCGGGAAGGCCCACCGCACGAGAGCGCGGCGGACCGCCCATCGAGCGGAATCCCGATCGGGCCGGGAGCGGCGCCGACGGCGTGGACACCTATCCTGGTGGGGTCGGACAGCGCGGTCCGCACTCTGCTTTCCCGGGGTGGCGTCAGCACCGCTGCCTGCCGCGGCCCCGGAGACCCCCGTGCTCAACCACTGCAAGGAGCCGCACACTGTGAGCAGTGCCGACCAGACCCCTGCCGCCAGCCCCGAGCTGCGCGCCGACATCCGCCGCCTCGGCGACCTCCTCGGCGAGACCCTCGTACGCCAGGAGGGTCAGGACCTCCTCGACCTCGTCGAGCGGGTCCGCGCCCTGACCCGCACCGACGGCGAGGCCGCGGCCCAGCTTCTCGGCGAAACGGACCTGGAGACCGCCGCGCAGCTCGTGCGCGCCTTCTCCACCTACTTCCACCTCGCCAACGTCACCGAGCAGGTCCACCGCGCCCACGAGATGCGCGACCGCCGCGCCGCCGAGGGCGGCCTCCTCGCCCGGACGGCCGACCGGCTCAAGGACGCCGACCCCGACCACCTGCGCGAGACCGTCAAGAACCTCAACGTACGACCGGTCTTCACCGCGCACCCGACCGAGGCCGCCCGGCGCTCCGTGCTCAACAAGCTCCGCCGCATCGCCGCGCTCCTGGAGACCCCCGTCGTCGACGCCGACCGGCGCCGCCAGGACCTCCGCCTCGCCGAGAACATCGACCTCATCTGGCAGACCGACGAACTGCGCGTGGTCCGCCCCGAGCCGGCCGACGAGGCCCGCAACGCCATCTACTACCTCGACGAACTGCACGCCAACGCGGTCGGCGACGTACTGGAGGACCTGGCCGCCGAGCTCGAACGCGTCGGCGTCGAACTGCCCGCGGGCACCCGCCCCCTCACCTTCGGCACCTGGATCGGCGGCGACCGCGACGGCAACCCCAACGTGACGCCCGCCGTCACCTGGGAAGTGCTGATCCTCCAGCACGAGCACGGCATCACCGACGCCCTCGAACTCATCGACCACCTGCGCGGACTGCTCTCCAACTCCATCCGCTACACCGGTGCCACCGACGAGCTGCTGACCTCGCTCGAAGCCGACCTGGAACGCCTCCCCGAGATCAGCCCGCGCTACAAGCGGCTGAACGCCGAGGAGCCCTACCGGCTCAAGGCGACCTGCATCCGGCAGAAGCTCGTCAACACCCGCGAGCGCCTCGCCTCCGGCACCCCCCACCGCCCCGGCTGCGACTACCTCGGCACCGCCGAACTCATCGCCGACCTGGCACTCATCCAGACCTCACTGCGCGAGCACCGCGGCGGACTCTTCGCCGACGGCCGGATGGACCGCACCATCCGTACGCTCTCCGCCTTCGGCCTCCAGCTCGCCACCATGGACGTCCGCGAACACGCCGACGCCCACCACCACGCCCTCGGCCAGCTCTTCGACCGGCTCGGCGAGGAATCCTGGCGCTACGCCGACATGCCCCGCGACTACCGGCAGAAGCTCCTCGCCAAGGAACTCCGCTCCCGCCGCCCGCTCGCCCCGACCCCGGCCCCGCTCGACGCCGCCGGCGAGAAGACCCTCGGCGTCTTCCACACCGTCAAGGAAGCCTTCGAACGCTTCGGCCCCGAAGTCATCGAGTCCTACATCATCTCGATGTGCCAGGGCGCCGACGACGTCTTCGCCGCAGCCGTACTGGCCCGCGAAGCCGGACTGATCGACCTGCACGGCGGCTGGGCCAAGATCGGCATCGTGCCGCTCCTGGAGACCACCGACGAGCTGCGCGCCGCCGACGTCATCCTCGACGAGATGCTCGCCGACCCCTCCTACCGCCGCCTCGTCTCCCTGCGCGGAGACGTCCAGGAGGTCATGCTCGGCTACTCCGACTCCTCCAAGTTCGGCGGCATCACCACCTCCCAGTGGGAGATCCACCGCGCCCAGCGCCGGCTCCGCGACGTCGCCCACCGCTACGGCGTACGGCTGCGGCTCTTCCACGGCCGCGGCGGCACCGTCGGCCGCGGCGGCGGCCCCTCGCACGACGCGATCCTCGCCCAGCCCTGGGGCACCCTGGAGGGCGAGATCAAGGTGACCGAGCAGGGCGAGGTCATCTCCGACAAGTACCTCATCCCGGCCCTCGCCCGGGAGAACCTGGAACTGACCGTCGCGGCCACGCTCCAGGCCTCCGCGCTGCACACCGCACCCCGCCAGTCCGACGAGGCCCTGGCCCGCTGGGACGCCGCGATGGACACCGTCTCCGACGCCGCGCACGCCGCGTACCGCAAGCTGGTCGAGGACCCGGACCTGCCGACGTACTTCCTCGCCTCCACGCCGGTGGACCAGCTCGCCGACCTGCACCTGGGCTCGCGGCCCTCCCGCCGCCCCGGCTCGGGCGTCTCGCTCGACGGACTGCGGGCCATCCCGTGGGTCTTCGGCTGGACCCAGTCCCGCCAGATCGTCCCCGGCTGGTACGGCGTCGGCTCCGGGCTCAAGGCACTGCGCGAGGCCGGTCTCGACACCGTCCTGGACGAAATGCACGAGCACTGGCACTTCTTCCGGAACTTCCTCTCCAACGTCGAGATGACCCTCGCCAAGACCGACCTGCGGATCGCCCGGCACTACGTCGACACGCTCGTCCCCGACGAGCTGAAGCACGTCTTCGACGCCATCGAGGCCGAGCACGCGCTGACCGTCCAGGAAGTCCTCAAGGTCACCGGCTCCACCGAACTGCTGGGCACCAGCCCGGTGCTCCAGCAGACCTTCGCCATCCGCGACGCCTACCTGGACCCGATCTCCTACCTCCAGGTCTCGCTGCTGGCCCGCCAGCGCGAAGCCGCGGCACGCGGCGAGGAAGCCGACCCGCTGCTCGCCAGGGCCCTGCTGCTCACCGTGAACGGTGTCGCCGCGGGCCTGCGCAACACCGGCTGACAGCCCACGGGAACGCGGGCGCGGCCCCGCTCACAGCGCGATGAACGTCGCCACGAGCAGGGCCGCACCCGCGATCCCGGTACCCCAACCGGTCCGCGACAGCCGCAGACCACCACCGATCACCAGCCCCGCCAGCAACAACGCACCGCCCAGCGGCACCCAGGCATGCAGAAACCCCGGCGTCCCGGTCCGCACCACATCGTCCGTACCCGGCTTGATCACCACGGGGAACCGGTCACCCCGCCGCGCCGCGACGGACTTGTCGATCGTCACCCTGCTCCGTGCGGCGGCCTGCCCCGAGGGCGCGAACGGACCCGTGCAGACATCGGCGCCACAACCGGTCACGGTCATCGTGCCGTGCTCACGGCCCTTGGCCAGAACGATGTGGTGAGCCTCGTCCCAGGACGACAGCACACCCGCCACCAGCAGCAACAGGACGACACAGCCCATGGCGGCGTTGCGGGCGTAGACCAGGGCGCGGTTGGAGGAGCTCCGCTTCATGGGGAGCGATCCTTGGGCAGACCGGCACCACCGGTCAACTCGTGGCCGAAAATCGCCGAGGTACCGGCAGGAATGTCAGAGATGTACGAGCCGCCGCGAGCCGAGCGGCGCTAGGAGTTGTACGCGCTCTGCGCGCGCTCCAGCCCCTCCGCGAGCAGGCACTCCACCGAGTCCGCCGCCCGGTCCACCAGATACCCGAGCTCCTTGCGCTCGGCGGACGAGAAGTCCTTCAGCACGAAGTCCGCGACCTGCATCCGCCCCGGCGGCCGTCCGATCCCGAACCGGACCCGGTGATAGTCCGCCCCCATCGCCTTGGTCATCGACTTGAGCCCGTTGTGCCCGTTGTCGCCACCGCCCAGCTTCAGCCGGAGCGCCCCGTAGTCGATGTCCAGCTCGTCGTGGATCGCCACGATGTGGTCCGTCGGCACCTTGTAGAAGTCGCGCAGCGCCGTGACCGGGCCGCCCGAGAGGTTCATGTACGACATCGGCCTGGCCAGGATCACCCGGCGGTTCGCCGGCCCGGGAGGACCCATGCGGCCCTCCACCACCTGCGCCTGCGCCTTCTGCGCCCGCTTGAACTTCCCGCCGATCCGCTCGGCCAGGAGGTCGGCCACCATGAAGCCGACGTTGTGCCGGTTCGCCGCGTACTCGGGGCCGGGGTTGCCGAGGCCCACGATGAGCCAGGGGTCGGTGGCGTCGGACATCTCTCTCGGTCTCCTCGCGGGCGACGGCTGATTGGCGGAACGGCTGATCACAGGGGAACGGGGCGGCGGGTCCTCGTACAAGGAACCGCCGCCCCGTCAGTCGAGCAGTGCGGGCGAGGCTCAGGCCTCGGCGCCCTCGGCCTCGGCGGCGTCGGCGGCCGGCTCCTCGGCCTGCGCGGCGACGACCTGGAGCACCACGGCGTCCTCGTCACCGGCGAGCACGGAGCCCTTGGGCAGCGGGATGTCCTTGGCGAGAATGGACGCACCGGCGTCCAGGCCCGCGACGGAGACCGTGACGGACTCGGGGATGTGGGTGGCCTCGGCCTCGACGAGCAGGGTGTTCTGCACGTACTCCAGCAGGTTGCCGCCCGGGGCCAGGTCGCCCTCGACGTGCACGGCGATCTCGACGTTGACCTTCTCGCCACGCTTGACGGTCAGCAGGTCGACGTGCTCGATGTCGCCCTTGAGCGGGTTGCGCTGCACGGCCTTCGGGATGACAAGGGCGTCCTTGCCGTCGATCTCCAGGCCGATCAGGACGTTGGCGGTCTTGAGCGCCATCATCAGCTCGTGACCCGGCAGGGTGACGTGGACCGGCTCGGCGCCGTGGCCGTAGACGACGGCGGGGACCAGGTTGGCGCGGCGGGTGCGACGGGCGGCGCCCTTGCCGAACTCGGTACGGACCTGGGCGGCGAGCTTGACCTCAGCCATGACTGCACTCCTCGTAAGGTGACGAAACTTGGACGGTCACCCGGCCCACGACAGGCCTGCTACGAAGAGCGCGTCGATAACGGACCGCCGTACACATGAGTACGGCCTCCCTCGCCGAGCAACTCGCTGAGTCTACCCGGCGGGGAGGCCGTCCCCAAAGTGGATCTTCGGAGCCGCTGCTCCTACTGCTCTTCGAAGAGGCTGGTGACCGAGCCGTCCTCGAAGACCTCGCGCACCGCGCGCGCGATCGTCGGCGCGATCGAGAGCACCGTGATCTTGTCCAGCTCCAGCTCGCCCGGGGTCGGCAGGGTGTCCGTGAAGACGAACTCGCTGACCTTGGAGTTCTTCAGCCGGTCCGCGGCCGGACCCGAGAGCACACCGTGTGTTGCGGTCACTATGACGTCCTCGGCGCCGTGCGCGAACAGGGCGTCGGCGGCGGCGCAGATCGTGCCGCCGGTGTCGATCATGTCGTCGACCAGGACACAGACCCGGCCCTTCACATTGCCGACGACCTCGTGGACGGTCACCTGGTTGGCGACGTCCTTGTCACGGCGCTTGTGCACGATCGCCAGCGGGGCGTCCAGACGGTCGCACCAGCGGTCGGCGACCCGCACCCGGCCGGCGTCCGGCGAGACGATCGTCAGCTTCGTGCGGTCGACCTTGGCGCCGACGTAGTCGGCCAGGATCGGCAGCGCGAAGAGGTGGTCGACCGGGCCGTCGAAGAAGCCCTGGATCTGGTCCGTGTGCAGGTCGACGGTGAGGATGCGGTCGGCACCCGCCGTCTTCATCAGGTCGGCGACCAGACGGGCCGAGATCGGCTCGCGGCCGCGGTGCTTCTTGTCCTGGCGGGCGTAGCCGTAGAACGGCACGATCACCGTGATGGAGCGGGCCGAGGCGCGCTTCAGCGCGTCCAGCATGATGAGCTGCTCCATGATCCACTTGTTGATCGGAGCGGTGTGGCTCTGGATCAGGAAGCAGTCGGCGCCGCGGGCCGACTCCTGGAAGCGGACGTAGATCTCACCGTTGGCGAAATCGAAGGCCTTCGTCGGCACGAGGCCGACACCCAGCTGGTGCGCAACCTCCTCGGCCAGCTCGGGGTGGGCGCGGCCGGAGAAGAGCATCAGTTTCTTCTCGCCGGTCGTCTTGATCCCGGTCACAGCACAGTCTCCTCAGACGTGTTCCTGGCGCTGCACGCATGTGTCCCGATGTGCAACGAGCCAGCCGAAATGGGGTGAGCATCTATCACGGTACGCCGTGTGCGGCGTACCTGTTTCCGGTCAGCTTTCGCCGTCGCGCTCCGATGCGGCGGCCTGTGCTGCCTGCGCGGCGCCGCTTCCCGGACGCTTGCGGGCCACCCAACCCTCGATATTCCTTTGCTGGCCGCGGGCGACGGCCAGCGAACCGGGCGGTACGTCCTTGGTGATGACCGAGCCGGCCGCGGTGTAGGCACCGTCCCCGACCGTGACAGGCGCCACAAACATATTGTCCGACCCGGTACGGCAGTGGGAGCCGATCGTGGTGTGGTGCTTGGCCACGCCGTCGTAGTTCACGAAGACGCTGGCGGCACCGATGTTGGTGTGGTCACCGATCGTCGCGTCGCCGACGTAGCTCAGGTGCGGGACCTTGGTGCCCTCGCCGATCGTGGCGTTCTTCATCTCCACGTACGTACCGGCCTTGGCCTTCGTGCCGAGCCTGGTGCCGGGCCGCAGATAGGCGTACGGACCCACTGTCGCGCCCTCGCCGACCTCGGCCCGGTCCGCGACCGTGTTGTCCACCCGGGCGCCCGCGCGGACGACGGTGTCGGTGAGCCGGGAGTTGGGGCCGACCTCGGCGTCCTCGCCGAGGTGGGTGGTGCCGAGGAGCTGGGTGCCCGGGTGCACGATCGCGTCGCGCTCGTAGGTGACGGTGGCGTCGATCAGCGTGGACGCCGGGTCCACGACGGTCACGCCGGCCAGCATGGCGCGCTCCAGCAGCCGCTGGTTCAGCAGCCGCCGGGCCTCGGCGAGCTGGAGGCGGTTGTTGATGCCGAGGATCTCGCGGTGATCCGGGGCGACGGAGGCGCCGACCCGGTGCCCGGCCTCGCGCAGGATGGAGAGGACGTCGGTGAGGTACTCCTCGCCCTGGCTGTTGTCGGTGCGGAGCTTGCCGAGGGCGTCGGAGAGCAGCCGGCCGTCGAAGGCGAAGACCCCGGAGTTGATCTCCCGGATCGCGCGCTGGGCGTCGGTGGCGTCCTTGTGCTCGACGATCGCGGTGACCGCGCCGTCGGCCGGGTCGCGGACGATGCGGCCGTAGCCGGTGGAGTCCGGCACCTCGGCGGTGAGCACGGTGACGGCGTTGGAGTCGGCCGTGTGGGTGGCGGCGAGTGCGGTGAGCGTCTCGCCGGAGAGCAGCGGGGTGTCGCCGCAGACGACGATCACGGTGCCGTCGACGGTGCCGCCGAGTTCGTCGAGCCCGACGCGCACGGCGTTGCCGGTGCCCTTCTGCTCGGCCTGGTGGGCGGTCCGCAGCCGGTCGTCGACGGCGGTGAGATGCGCGGTGACCTGCTCACTCCCGTGGCCGACGACCACGACGAGGTGCTCGGGATCCAGCTCGCGGGAGGCGGTGACGACATGTCCGACGAGCGACCGCCCGGAGATCTCGTGCAGAACCTTGGGGGTCTTCGACTTCATGCGGGTGCCCTCACCCGCTGCGAGGACGACGACGGCTGCCGGGCGTTCGGAGCTCACGGAAATGCCCTTCGGCTTCGGGTGGTGGACACCCGAAGGATACCGGGGCACTGATGAGCGGACATGGGTGCGGGCCCCGACCGTGCTGGTCGGGGCCCGCGTACCGAAGCTCCCGGGGAAGGAATCGAACCCTCATTCAATGGACCAAAACCATTTGTCCTGCCATTAGACGACCCGGGATGGATTGTCCGCCGTGCCCGATTTTGATGATCGAGTACCGAGGCAGCCCCTACTATGCCGCACCATCGGCCCTCGACGCGACGGTACAGGTCGGCGCTTTTCGGAACGCGCCCCGCCGGGGTAACCCCGGTGGCTCTCCCCGGCGTTCTTCCGATCGATCTTGAGGCGGCGCTTCTCGCGTGCTCCGACTCCGTCCCGATCCGGTCGTGCGTCGTGTCCGGGGCGCGATTCGCGGAGCTGACGGTGGCCATGGCCCTTCCGGTGCGGGGCGATCACCCATTCGTGCAGATCTTCGAAGTCGGTGCGCTTGCCCGTGATTTCCGTCATGCGGTGAGCGCTATGCGGAATGCGGACGTCCGGTGCGAAAGTCTGCTCGATTCGCCATTTCAAGCGATAAGGGGTCGTTCCGTCTCTGTTCGGCGGACGTACGTGCTGTCCAGGTCGCCCGAAAATGAGGTGCGGCCGCCCGTAGGCTGGACGGCATGACCGCAACGGGGGCAGACCGGGAAGCGGCGGGACCGACCACCCGCGGCTACTGGTGGTGGGAACGGCGGCGCAGTGTCGCCCTGGATGTGGGGCTCGCGCTCCTGTCGGCGCTGGAATGCGCACTGGAGGGGGTGGAGTTCGCCGGGGACACCGGACTGCCGGTGCCGGCGGGGGTGTTGTTCGGGCTGTTCGCGGGGGCCGTGCTGGTGGTACGGCGGCGGTGGCCGATCGCCGTGGTGCTGGTCGCGATCGCGACGACGCCCGCCGAGATGGGCTTCCTGATGGGCCTGGTCGGCCTCTACACGCTGGCCGCCTCCGAGGTGCCGCGAAGAATCACCGCGGTGCTCATGAGCATGTCCTTCATGGGGACGTTCATCGTCACCTACGTACGGCTGCGGCAGAGCGTCGACGAGCAGGCCGATTTCGGGCCCGGCGACTGGTACGTACCGCTGATGTCCCTCTTCATGTCGCTCGGGCTGACCGCGCCGCCGGTGCTGTTCGGCCTCTACATAGGCGCCCGGCGGCGGCTGATGGAGAGCCTGCGGGAGCGGGCGGACTCGCTGGAGCGGGAACTGTCGCTGCTCGCCGACCGGGCCGAGGAACGGGCGGAGTGGGCCCGTACGGAGGAGCGCCACCGGATCGCCCGCGAGATGCATGACGTGGTCGCCCACCGGGTCAGCCTGATGGTGGTGCACGCCGCCGCGCTCCAGGCCGTCGCGCCGAAGGATCCGGCGAAGGCGGTGCGGAACGCGGCGCTGGTCGGCGACATGGGCCGGCAGGCGTTGACGGAGCTGCGGGAGATGCTCGGGGTGTTGCGGGCGGGGGAGTCGGTGACGGCCCGGGCGGCCTCGGTGCCGCTCGCCTCGGTCGGCCAGGCCGCGGCCGCCGCAGCCGCCGCCGCCACGGAGGACGGGCCGCGGCTGCACGAGGTGGAGACCCTGGTGGGGGAGTCCAGGGCGGCGGGGATGACGGTGGAGCTGTCGGTGGACGGCGAGGCCCGCGCGTACCCGCCCGAGGTCGAGCAGACGGCGTACCGGGTGGTCCAGGAGGCCCTGACGAACGTGCACAAGCACGCGGCGGGCGCGAAGACCTGGGTACGGCTGGCGCACCGCGACGCGGAGGTCGCGATGCAGGTGGAGAACGGTCCCTCGGACGCGGCCACGGCGGACGCCGGGCTGCCGAGCGGGGGCAACGGCCTGGTCGGGATGCGGGAGCGGGTGCTGGGGCTGGGCGGGGTCTTCGTCTCGGGCCCGACGGACGCGGGCGGATTCCGGGTGTCGGCGGTACTGCCGGCCCCGGGGGCCGCCTGAGCCACGGGTTCGGGGCGAGGCGGTCCGGACTCCGGACCTGTGGGGCCGCCTGAGCCGGGGTCCGGCCGGGGGCACGGGGCCGCCCGAGGCGGGATCCGGTCGGGGGCACGGGGCCGCCCGAGGCGGGATCCGGTCGGTGGTGTGGGGTCGGTCCGGGGTGGAGCGGTCCGGTCGGTGGTGTGGGGTTGTCCGGGGTCGATCGGCTCGCGTCGTGTTGTCGGGGCACCCGAGGCCGTGCGGCCCCGTCCGCATCGTCGGGCTGTCCGGGGTCGAGTGGCCGGTCGGTGGTGTGGGGTCGGTCCGGGGTGGAGCGGTCCGGTCGGTGGTGTGAGGTTGCCCGGGGTCGATCGGCTCGCGTCGTGTTGCCGGGGCACCCGAGGCCGTGCGGCCCCGTCTGCATCGTCGGGCCGCCCGAGACGGGGTCCGGTCGGTGGTGTGGGGTCGGTCCGGGGTGGAGCGGTCCGGTCGGTGGTGTGGGGTTGTCCGGGGTCGATCGGCTCGCGTCGTGTTGCCGGGGCACCCGAGGCCGTGCGGCCCCGTCCGCATCGTCGGGCTGTCCGGGGTCGAGCGGCCGGTCGGTGTTGCGGGGTCAGTCCGAGACGAGGCGGTTCGGTTGGATGCCTGCGAGCAGGGTCGCCAGTGCCTGGTCGATGTCCGGCCCGAGGTACCAGTCGCCGGTGTGGTCGATGCTGTAGACGCGGCCCTCGGTGTCGATCGCCAGGACCGCCTGCCCGTCCCCTTCCTCGCCCAGCGGGCTGACCTCGGTCTCCAGCGCCCGGCCGAGGTCGCCGAGGGTGCGGGCGAGGTGAAGTCCGCTCAGCGGGTCGATGCGGACCGGGGCGGGAGCGATCTGGCGGCCCGGCACGGACGCGGTGATGTGCAGTCCGCCGAATTCGGCCCACGCCTCCACGGCCGCGGGGAAGACCGCGTGCTGATGGCCGGCGGGCGAGGTGTGCGAGCGCAGCGCGTCGGCCCACTCCTCGGCCTGCCGGATGTCCCAGCGGCCGGGCTGCCAGCCCGCGGCGCGCAACGCGGCGTCGACGGAGACGGGGAAGCGGGTGGGGGCGTTCCGGTCGCGGTCCGCGGGGCCTGTCTGTTCGGGTACGTCGGTTCGGTCGTGCATCGGCGTGCGATCAGCCCTTCTCGGCGGTGGTCGCCGCCCCGGTGGTCGTGAGGTCGACGGGACGTACGCCGAAGTGGGCGAGCATCGCCGTGCAGGAGCGGCACGGCGGCGCGTAGCTGCCGTGCATCGGGTCGCCGTCCTCACGGATGCGCCGTGCGGTGAGCCGCGAGTGCTTCAGGGCACGCCGGGCCTCGCCGTTGCTCAGCGGCTTGCGCTGGGCGCGCTTGGAGCGGGTCGATTCCGCGGCGGTGAGCTGCCGGGAGAGCAGTATCGCCTCGGGGCAGCGGCCGGTGAAGCGTTCCCGCCGGCTGCTGGGAAGGGTGTCGAGGAAGTCCTGGACGAGCGGGTGCAGTACGGGGGGCTGGTCGCCCTTGCCCGCGGTGCAGGTCAGCGTCTCGCCGCGGACGGACAGGGCCGCCGCGACCGCGGGCAGGATGCCGTCGCGCCGGTGCTGCAGGCGCGGTGCGCGGCCGGTCTCGGTGCTGCTCCAGCTGAGGCGTGGATCTCCGGATGTGACTGATTGTGCGCTGTGCATGGTGCTTTCCCTCCCGTGCCCGCAGCGGTAGCTGCGCGATGTGCACGCCCCCCGAGTTGCGGTGACAGCCTGCCAAATGTCCCGGCTGGTGGGGAAGCTGGGGCGGTGAAACGTGTCTCCGTGTCGCCCGTCCGTGGCGGGAGCGTCGCTCGTCAGTCACGCCGTTGTGACGGTTCGTGACGGATGCGGAGGGGGAGGCGTAGGACAGGTCACATGGGCGAGACCGGCCCTTGCGCCACCGCATAGGCTGTGCCCGGACCGGGCCTGCCCAGGGCGGGGCCGGTCCTCACCAGCCAGACGCAGCAGGGGGCAACCGCCATGACGACAGGTCGGCTCGGGCAGCAAGCCGCGCCACCGAACGCGGCCTACGCCGGGCAGCTCGTGCATTTCCCGGACCCGGTCCGGGCGTCCCGCCACCCCGGCGGCGTGCGCATGGACGAGAACGGCAGCCCGGACTTCGCGCCGTACGCGCGTGCCGCCGCCGAGATCGCCGAGCCGCCGCAGGGTTTCGGGGTCGACGAGCTGCGGCTCACCGACTACGTCTCGGCCAACGCGGCGCTGGCGGCGAGCGGTCACGAACTGTGGGACACGATCCCGGCGGTAGCCACTCCGCACGGCTGGACGTGGCACCACGTGCCCGGCGGCCGGCGGATGGAGCTGGTCCCGGTCGAGGTGAAGGCGCTGCTGCGGCATCACGGCGGCCTCGCCGGTACGGCGGTCGACCACGACAAGCGGGGCACCCGCCCGTTGCAGGAGACCCGGCCCGCGCATTTCCGGCTGCCCAAGGGCGCCGTGGCGGTGAGCGAGTCGCAGGTCCTGGGCGTCGAGGAGGAGCTCGGCTACCGGCTGCCGGGTGCCTACCGCTCGTTCCTCAAGGCGGCGGGCGGTTCGGCACCGGTCGGTGCGGCGCTCGACGCGGAGCTGGGGCTGCTGGTCGACCAGCCGTTCTTCACGGTGCGCGAGCAGGCCGCCGTGAACGACCTGGTGTACGTGAACAAGTGCTTGCGCGACCACCTCACCAAGGACTACCTGGGCGTCGGCTTCGTCCAGGGCGGGATCGTCGCGGTGAAGGTGAAGGGCAACGGCGTCGGCTCGGTCTGGTTCTGCGCGTACGACGACGCCCGGGACCAGGACGGCTGGAACGTGCAGGAGCGGGTGGACCGGCTGTTGCTGCCGTGCGGCAGTGACTTCGACGCCTTCCTGCAGCGTCTGGCGGGCAATCCGCCGGAGCTGGAGACCGTGGCGAACCTGATGGTGGACGGCGGCTTCGCGCGGGCCGTCCCGGTGGAGGGGTGAGCGCGATGGTGACCTTTGCGCAGGCGCAGGAGCGCGCGGACGAGTGGATCAACGGCGATGTGCCCGCGTACCAGCACCGAGAGGTGCGGGTACGGGAGTTCGAGCTGGGCTTCGTGGTGTGGGCCGAGGACCGCGCCGAGGGCCCGGTCTCGGACGGTGGCCGCCAGCGTCTGGTGATCGCCAGGGACAGTGGTGAGGCCACGCTTTGGCCGGGGCTGCCGGTGGGCGAGGTGATCCGGCGGTACGAGGAGGAGTACGGCGTCGGCGCGGCTGCCGCGGCTGCTCCGGAGCCGCCGCAGCGCATCGATCTCAATCAGACGTCGTTCCTGTTGAGCCCCCCGGAGTGGCTCCAGGAAGCGGCCGACAAGCTGGGCATCCCGGACCGCCGCGAGGGCCGGAGCCCGGACCCGGCTCCGGCCGCCCCGGCTCCGGCCGTCACCCCGCCGCCCCCCGTTCCGGCCGCCCCGGTCGGTCAGGCGTCGCCGGGTTCGCACGGCGGGCAGGTCGCGTACGAGCCCACCGCCAACGACGGTGTCCCGGCTGCCGTGCCGAATGTGCCCGACGGGTCCACTCCGTGGGCCGGCACGGACACGAACGCGGACACCGACGACGGGGCGGTGCAGCTGCCGGCCACGGTGTTCGCGCCGCCGCTCTCGGGTGCCGACGACGACGGCACCCCGCCCCCGGTCGTTCCGGCCGATGCGCCGACGGCCCTGATGTCGGGCGGCAGTCAGTTGCCGCGGACGGCGGTCGTGCCGGGTCTCGGCCCGCAGGGCGGCGTTCCCGGCGTACCCGGCGTTCCTCCGGGCGCTCCGGGCGTTCCGGGCGCGGGTGGTGCCGGTGACATCGCGGACGCGGCCACCAGCAAGGCCGCCGTGCCGCCGCGCGGTGCGCGCGGGGGTGGCCCCTCGACCCCGCCGCCGCCCGGTGCTCCGGGAACCCCGGGCGCGCCCGTGCCGCCGCCCTCGGGGCCGGGTGCGCCCGGCGCCCCGGCGGGCGGATACCTGCCGACGCAGCTCGCCCCCCAGGCGGGCCCTCCCGGCCCTCCCGGTCCGCCTGGTGCGCCTGGTGCGCCTGGTGCTCCTGGTGTGCCTGTGCCGCCTCCGCCGCCCGGTTCGACGCCGCCGCCCGGTGGTGGTGTGCACCATGCCGCGACGATGCTGGCCGACCCGAGCATGGGCGGTTCGGGCCCGCTCCAGCCGCCCGCGCCTCCTGGCCCGCCCGGCGCCCCTGGTGCACCGCAGCGTCCTGGTCCGCCCGGTCCGCCCGGTGCTCCTGGTGCGCCTGTGCCGCCTCCGCCGCCCGGTTCGACGCCGCCGCCCGGTGGCGGTGTGCATCACGCCGCGACGATGCTGGCCGACCCGAGCATGGGCGGCCCCGGCGCGCCGCAGCCGCCCGGCCCGCCCGGTCCGCCCGGCGCCCCCGGCCACGTACCGCCGAATCCGCGCACCCCGCAGCCCGCGGCGTACGGCTATCCGCAGGCACCGAACGGTCAGCCGACCGTCGGGCCCGGCTACCAGGCCGTGCTGCGCTACCGCGCGCCCGACGGCAGCGAGCAGCAGCTGATCCGGCGGTCGGCGCCCGGCACCCCGCACCCCGAGTGGCAGATGCTGCACGAGCTGCGGGCGATGAACGTGCCGCCGCAGCAGGTCATCGAGCTGCACACCGAGCTGGAGTCCTGTGAGCTGCCCGGTGGCTACTGCGCACGGATGATCCGGGAGACCTGGCCTCAGGTGCGGATCACCAGCGTCGCCCCGTACGGCACCGATCACGCCAGCCGTCAGCAGGGCATGCAGCATCTGCTCACCCACCAGGGCGAGCTGCACCAGGTGGCGGACGGCCCGGCCCGTCCGGCGCCGGTGCGGGCCCCGCTGCCGCAGATGCCGCCCGCGATGGCGGCGCCGCCGGAGGCCATCGCGGAGGAGCTGCTGCAGACCTTCGGGCCGCAGGGCATCTGCCGCTTCGACCAGCGCGCCGTGTCCCGTCAGGGCGTGCCCGAGACCGTGGCGCGGACGCTGGTGTGGGCGGGGCTGCCCGCCGACTTCGGGCCGTTCTTCTGGGCGCAGCCGGGTCAGCCGGTGGTGCCGACGCTGGCCGAGCTGGCCGCGCAGCGCCAGGTGCAGCCCGCGCCCGACGCGGGGTCGTACCTCGTCATGGGGTCCGACTTCGGGCGGGCGATCTGTGTCCAGTACGGGACCGCGAACATCGTGGCCGTGCCGGTCGAGGCGGGGCCGGGCGGGCAGTCGGTGGCGCCGCAGTTCGTGAACACCGGGCTGCCGGAGTTCCAGCGTTCGATGGCGCTGCTCGGTCGGATGTGGCGGCTGCGCTTCGGGCTCAACCCGGAGCAGGCCGGCCGCTGGACGGTCGATTTCCAGGCCCAGCTGGTGGCGCTGGACGCGGCGGCGCTGGCGTCGCCGGAGAGCTGGTGGTCGGTGCTCCTCGAACAGATGTGGGACGGGTTGATCTGACCCGGCAGTCACGCTGACGGCGCCCGGTTCCCGAGAGGGGGCCGGGCGCCGTGCTGTCTGTGATGCCTGTCGCTTCCGTCCGGAATGCAGCCAATCGATTCCGACTTGTTGGCCAATTGCCGCATCCTTGACGTATTGCTGGTGGGTCGGAGAGTCGGAAAGAGGCTTCAAGGATGAGTTCTGCACCGGTGTCCGCGCATGGCTTCGTTGGCGTACGGGGACGTGGCTACCGTCCGGAGCAGGTGGACCGCATGGTGGCCGGGCTGTCGGCGGAGCGGGACGCCGCGCTGGACGAGGTGTCCCGGCTGACGGCGCTGGTGGAGGAGCTGTCGGCGGAGTCGGTCCGGCTGAGCGAGGTCGTCGCCACGCTCGCCCCGCAGAACTACGAGTCCCTGGGCGAGCGCGCCCAGCAGATCCTGGTCCTCGCCGGGAGCGAGGCGGAGACCGTACGGGGCGCCGCCCAGGAGGAGGCGCAGGCGCTCGCGGACGAGGCGGACGAGGCGGACCGGGCGCTGCGCGCCTCGGCGCGGGCGGACGCCGAGGCCATGCGGGCGGCGGCGGTGAAGCACGCCGACGAGACTCTGGCCATGGCGAGGGGCGCCGCCGACGAGGCGGTCGCCGAGGCCCGCACGGAGGCCGCGGAGGTGCGGGAGCGGTCCGAGGCCATGATGACGGAGACGAGCCGCCGCACCGAGAGCGTCCTCGCGCACCAGGAGCAGGAGCACTCCGAGCGGTGGCAGGCGGCGGAGCTCGAACTGGCCGGGGCCGAGGCCGCGCAGTCGGCGCACCACGACGAGCTGACCGAGCAGGCGGAGGCCCGGCTGGAGGAGGCGCGGCGGGCGCTCGCGGAGACGGAGGAGGCCGCCCGGCACGGTCAGGAGGACGCCGAGGCGCGGGCCGCGGAGCTGATCGCGGAGGCCAGGGTGCGCGAGGAGCGGGTGGTCCGGGAGACGGAGCGGATCGTGCGGGAGCACGAGGAGAGCCGCGACGAGGTGCAGGCGCACATGGCCCACGTACGGAATTCGCTCGCGGCGCTCACCGGCCGGGTGACGCCGGCGGAGGACTGAACCGGCTGCTCACGGCTGCTTCCGGGCGTTCCGGAGCGGCCGCGGAGGCCGCGTGATCACGATTCGCACGTGGGCCCGAGGAACCGCCGTGCGTGTGTTCGGGCTCTGGGTCCGGCTGCGGGCAGGTCCCGGCGCCCTCGGGGCAGTGCTATCTCAAGAACGCGTCCGACAAGCGGTGCCTGGGCGAGTCCGCCTCCCCCTACGGCGGCTCCATGCTCATGAACTCGGTGTGCGGTGAGCCCGCGCAGGGCGGGGCCACACTCTCCTGCAAGTGGACGTACAGCGTGAACGTCGCTGCTGGCGTCTGCCTCCGGATGTTCAGCAGCATCGGCTTCCGGTCCGCGGCGTGCAACCCCGCGGAGCCGGCACAGCCGTGCCGCGACTCCTGACAGCGGCGGGCACAGCTGTGGCGCGGCTCCTGATCGGTCGGGGGCGCGGTTCAGCGCCGGGACGTCGGTGGCACTCCCGCCAGGATCCGGGGCTCCTCGCTCTGGTAGAGCCGGCGTGCCGCCGGAGCCGTGTGGCGGGGGAGCACCGTGCCGAGCCAGCCCGCCAGGAACCCGGCCGGGATGGAGACGAGCCCGGTGGTGGTGTACGGGAACCAGTTGAAGTCGTGGTCGGGGAAGACCGAACTCGGTGAGCCCGAGACCAGGTTGGTGCCGGTGATCAGCACCAGGGTGGTGAGGGTGCCGACGATGAGGGTGCAGAGCAGCCCGGTACGGGTGAAGCGCCGCCAGAACATGCTGTAGAGGAGCGCCGGGGCGAGCGCGGACGCGCCGACACAGAACGAGAGCGTCGCCAGCGCCTGTACGTTCCAGTGCCTGGCCACGACCGCGAGGGTGGTGGCGAGCAGTCCGACCACGATCGCCGAGGCCTGCGCCGTACGCATCTCGGACAGGCCGGCCAGCGGCTTGCGGTCCGGGTCGCGCACCCCGTGCAGGCCGTGCGCGAACAGGTCGTGGGCGAGGGAGTTGGCGCAGGACAGGATCATTCCGGCGACCGAGGCGAGCAGGGTCAGGAAGATCGCCGTCGTCATCGTCGTGATGATCAGGGCCCCCAGCCGTGTGCCGTTGGCGACCTCTCCGCTGATCTGGAGGATCGCGCTGTTCCCCGAGGCCCCGGCGGCGGTGATGCCCTCGTGGCCGACGAGTGCGCCCGCGCCGAAGCCGATCACGACGAGCAGCAGGCAGATCACGGCGACCACGGAGACCGCCCAGGACATCGAGCGCCGGACGGCCTGTGTGGAGCGGGCGCTCGACATGCGCATGGTGACGTGCGGCAGGCAGGCGGCACCGAGCACCACGGTCAGCTCGGAGCTGACCATGTCGAGTCCGCTGCCCTCGAACTGGAGCCCCGAGCGCAGATAGTCGGCGCCCGCGCCGCTGCTCTGCCGGGCGGCCGAGAGCAGCGAGTCGGTGTTCCAGTCGAACCGGTTCATGATCATTACGGCGATGGTGAACGCGGCCACGAAGAGGACCACGGTCTTCACGATCTGGATCAGCGAGGTGCCCTTCATGCCGCCGATCGCCGCGTAGCCGATCATCAGGGTGCCGAGCCCGATGATGGCGCCGGTGCGGAAGCCTGAGGTGTCGAACCCCAGGATGAAGGCGAGGAGATCGCCGCTGCTGGCGAGCTGTACGACCATCATCGGGATGAGCGCGGCGAGGGTGGCGGCGCAGGCGGTGATGCGGACGGCGCGGCCGGGGGCGCGGCGTATCAGTACGTCGCCCATGGTGAACCCGCCCGCGTTGCGCAGCGGTTCGGCGAGCAGGAACATCAGCAGCACGAGCGAGAGGGTGATGCTCAGCGCGAGGATCATCCCGTCGTAGCCGGTGAGGGCGATGATGCCGGTGGTGCCGAGCACGGTGGCCGCGGAGAGGTAGTCGCCCGCGAGGGCGAGCCCGCTCTGCAGGGGCGAGAGCGAGCGGGAACCGGTGTAGAACTCGTCGACGTCGTCGCGGTCCGGGCCGGTCATCACACAGAGCAGCAGCGCCACGGTGCCCACGGCGAGGAAGGCCACCAGGGACATCGACTGCGCGGAGTTGTCGAATCCGTTCACCGGGCCGCTCCTGCTCTTCGCAGCCGGGCGGCGAGCGGGTCGACCGTGTGCCGGGCGGTCCGCTCGTACAGGTAGATGGCGAGCAGGGTCACCGGGAGCTGGCAGAGCCCCAGTGCCAGGCCGAGGTTGAGGCCGCCGAACAGGGAGTGGTCCAGCAGCTCCTTGGCGTACCCGGAGAGCAGCAGGAAGACCACGAAGTAGCCGAGCGCGGTCAGCGCCGCGGTGCGCCGCAGCAGCCGGTAGGCGGTGCGCAGCCGGCGCAGGTCGCTGTGGCGGCCGGGCGTGGGGGCGGAGGCGTCGGGCGTGCTCGGTGAGCCGGGGCCGGGGTCGGTCTCCGAGCTCTGCCAGGGCAGCAGATAGTCGGGGTGGTGCGGGGGCGGCGGCCGATGCTGCGGGGCGGGCTTGGGCAGCGGTCCGGGCCAGGAGGAGTGGGGGGTCGGGGTCGGGTTTCCGTGCGACATCGGGGTGCTGCTCCTTGCATGGCTCGGGTCCTGGGGCGGGCGGCAAGGCAGGAGTGCGGGTGCGTGCGGATGCGCGAACATTACTTGTGGGTATGGCAGTTGGGGAATGGGTGGCGTGAATTACCAGCGGTAATGGCTCAGTTGCGTGAGGCCGGGTGAACCGGAGGTGGCGGCCGGGCGTGAACGGGGCCTTCCGCGGCGGCCGTCACTGCACCCTTGGTCCGAGCCCCTGACACGGGTCTCCACCCAGGGGTCGAGACCCTTAGGGGGAGCTACTTACATCTGGCCAGGGGTGGTTCCTCCCGGCGGAGGACGTGACGGCGGGGGCCCGTTCCTTAACGTGTTCCTACACCGCGAAACGCGGCTGGATCCCACCGCTGGAGCGGGCGGAAACCGGGGGGAAGGGGTGGGGAAAACCCCACCCGGGAACTGCGCCGGGCACCAGTGTGCCGGGACCGTATCCGACAGCAGACTCTGCATGTGCGCCGACACATCCCGCACAATGACCGACATAGGAGATAAACCGTGACAACGGCTGTAACCATTCCCAGGCACGGGGGCACTGGAAGGCATACGGCCGTGGCTGCGCGGGCGCGGCAGGTCGTCAAGGCGTACGGGGCGGGGGAGACCCGGGTCGTCGCGCTCGACCATGTCGATGTGGACATCGTCCGCGGGCAGTTCACGGCGATCATGGGCCCGTCCGGCTCCGGCAAGTCGACCCTGATGCACTGCCTGGCCGGCCTGGACACCGTGAGCTCGGGGCAGATCTTCCTCGACGAGACCGAGATCACCGGGCTCAAGGACAAGAAGCTCACCCAGCTCCGCCGGGACCGGATCGGCTTCATCTTCCAGGCGTTCAACCTGCTTCCCACGCTCAACGCACTGGAGAACATCACGCTGCCGATGGACATCGCGGGCCGCCGGCCCGACGCCGCCTGGCTGCGGCAGGTCGTGGAGACCGTCGGTCTCGCCGAGCGGCTGAAGCACCGGCCCACCGAGCTCTCCGGCGGCCAGCAGCAGCGCGTCGCGGTGGCCAGGGCGCTCGCCGCCCGCCCGGAGATCATCTTCGGCGACGAGCCCACCGGGAACCTGGACTCCCGGGCCGGCGCCGAGGTGCTGAGCTTCCTGCGCAGGTCGGTCGACGAGCTGGGCCAGACCATCGTCATGGTCACCCACGACCCGGTTGCCGCCTCCTACGCGGACCGGGTCCTCTACCTCGCCGACGGACGCATCGTCGACGAGATGCACAACCCGACGGCCGACCAGGTCCTCGACCGGATGAAGGACTTCGACTCGCGCGGGCGGACGTCATGACCGTCTGGAAGACATCGAGGCGGAACTTCCTCGCCCACAAGGGACGCATGGCGCTCTCCGCCGTCGCTGTCCTGCTGTCGGTGGCGTTCGTGTGCGGCACGCTCGTCTTCACCGACACCATGAACACCACCTTCGACAAGCTCTTCGCGGTGACCGCGGCCGATGTCACGGTCAGCCCGAAGACCTCCGAGGACGACAACCGGCTCCCGGAGAACGGCAAGCCCGTCACGATCCCCGCGTCCGCCGTCGGAAAGGCCGCGAAGGCCACCGGCGCGAAGTCGGCCGAGGGCGCGGTCTCCAGCATGTCCGTCACCGTCGTCGACAGCCACGACAAGAACATGGGCTCCACCACCGGCGCCCCGACGATCGCGGGCAACTGGACGAGGAACGACCTCCGTTCGATGGAGATCTCCTCCGGCCACGGACCGCGCGGCCCGACCGAGGTGATGGTCGACGCCGACACCGCCGAGAAGCACCACCTGAAGCTCGGCGACGAACTGCGCACCATCACCGCCAACGGCGACATCAAGGCGCGGATCAGCGGCATCGCCACCTTCAAGGTCACCAACCCCGGCGCCGCGGTCGTCTACTTCGACACCGCCACCGCCCAGACCAAGCTGCTCGGCAAGCCCGATGTCTTCAGCCTGATCTCCGTCACCGCCGAGCCGGGCGTGGCCGACGAGCAGCTGAAGAAGAACGTCGCCACCGCGCTCGGCGACACCTCCGCGTACCAGCTCCAGACGCAGAAGCAGGCGGCGGCGGCCAACAAGGACTCGATGGGCTCCTTCCTCGACGTCATGAAGTACGCGATGCTCGGCTTCGCCGGGATCGCCCTCCTCGTCGGCATCTTCCTGATCGTCAACACCTTCTCGATGCTGGTCGCCCAGCGCACCCGCGAGATCGGCCTGATGCGGGCCATCGGCTCCAGCCGCAAGCAGGTCAACCGGTCCGTGCTGATCGAGGCGCTGTTCCTCGGCGTCGTCGGCTCGCTCCTCGGCGTCGGCGCGGGCGTCGGACTCGCCGTCGGTCTGATGAAGCTCATGGGCGCCATGGGCATGGAACTGTCCACCGACGACCTCACCATCGCCTGGACGACCCCGGTGGTCGGCCTGGTGCTCGGCATCGTCGTCACCGTCGTCGCCGCGTACTTCCCGGCCCGCCGCGCCGGAAAGATCTCCCCGATGGCCGCCCTGCGGGAGGCCGGAACCCCGGCGGACGGCCGGGCAGGCCGGGTCCGGGCCGCGATCGGTCTGGTCCTCACACTGGGCGGCGGCGCCGCGCTCCTCGCCGCGACGAGGGCCGACGAATCGGCCGAGGGTTCGCTCATGCTCGGCGCGGGCGTGCTCCTCACCCTGATCGGCTTCATCGTGATCGGCCCGCTGCTGGCCGGCCTCGTGGTCCGGGTGCTGAGCGCGGTCATGCTCCGGATGTTCGGCCCCGTGGGACGGCTCGCCGAGCGCAACGCGCTGCGCAACCCGCGCCGCACCGGAGCCACCGGCGCCGCCCTGATGGTCGGTCTCGCCCTGGTCGCCTGCCTCTCGGTCGTCGGCTCCTCCATGGTCGCCTCGGCCACCGAGGAGCTCGACAAGTCCGTCGGCGCGGACTTCATCGTCCAGCCGGCCGGTGGCGGCGGCGGACTGATCGTCGACCAGGCGGCGAAGGCCGTCGAGACGACGGCGGACATCGAGCACGTCACCTCGTACAAGTTCGTCAGCGCCACGCTCACCGCCCCCGACGGCACCACCGCGAACGACGCCCTGGTCGCCGCCGACCCCACGTACAAGGAGGACGTCCGCCGCGAGACGGTCTCCGGCGAGCTGTCCGAGGCGTACGGCAAGGACGCCATGTCGGTCGGCGAGACGTACGCCACCGAGCACCACGTCAAGGTCGGTGACCGGATCACCGTCGCGTTCAAGGGCGGCGAGAAAGCGAAGCTGAAGGTCGCCGCGATCACCTCGGACGACGTCAACATCGACAAGGGCGCGATGTACACCAACATCACGACCGCCGCGCGCTACGTCCCCGCCGACACCCTGCCGCAGAACATGATCATGTTCGCGAAGGCCGCGGACGGCAAGGAGAAGGAGGCGTACGCCGCCCTCAAGACCGCCCTCGCGAAGTACCCGCAGTACGAGGTGAAGAATCAGGCCGACTTCAAGCAGCAGCTCAAGGACCAGATCGGACAGCTGCTGAACATCGTCTACGGCCTGCTGGCGCTCGCGATCATCGTCGCCGTGCTCGGTGTGGTGAACACCCTGGCCCTGTCGGTGGTCGAGCGGACCCGGGAGATCGGCCTGATGCGGGCCATCGGGCTCTCCCGCCGCCAGCTGCGCCGGATGATCCGCCTGGAGTCGGTGGTCATCGCCGTCTTCGGAGCCCTGCTCGGTCTCGGCCTCGGCATGGGCTGGGGCACGGCGGCCCAGAAGCTGCTGGCCCTGGAGGGCCTCGGCGTCCTGGAGATCCCGTGGCCGACGATCCTCACGGTCTTCGTCGCCTCGGCCTTCGTCGGACTGTTCGCCGCGCTGGTGCCGGCGTTCCGGGCGGGCCGGATGAACGTCCTGAACGCGATCGCCACGGATTAGGGCGGGCGACGGCCCACGTAGAATGAGCGATCCGGCCCCGGGGTGTTCCTCCAAACACCCCGGGGCCGTACGCGTGCCCCGGACACCCCGTCGGGCCGGATTGCGGGCGCGGCTGTCACAGCGGAGTCGTACGCTGGGAACCCCCGACCCGTGCGACGTGTCGGGCGCTTCGCGTTGCCCTTCGCGTCGCTCCTCGTGTTGCCCCTGGCAGCAGCCGGCTGTCAGACCTCACCCTCGTTACCCGGACGGAAGCCCTTCATGAGCCTGCACGGTCTGCTGGATGTCGTCGTACGTGACCCGGCACTCTCCGAAGCGGTGAAGGCCGCCGGCGACGGCCACCGGATGCATGTCGACCTGGTCGGCCCACCCGCCGCCCGCCCCTTCGCCGTCGCCGCGCTGGCCCGCGAGACCGGGCGGACCGTGCTCGCCGTCACCGCCACCGGCCGGGAGGCCGAGGATCTGGCGGCCGCGCTGCGCACCCTGCTGCCGCCGGACACGATCGCGGAGTTCCCGTCCTGGGAGACACTGCCGCACGAGCGGCTCTCGCCCCGCTCGGACACCGTGGGCCGCCGCCTCGCCGTGCTGCGGCGCCTCGCGCACCCGAGGGCGGACGACCCGGAGACCGGGCCGGTCTCCGTCGTCGTCGCGCCGATCCGCTCCGTGCTCCAGCCGCAGGTCAAGGGGCTCGGTGACCTGGAGCCGGTGGCGCTGCGGATCGGGCAGAGCGCCGATCTCGGCAAGACGGTCGAGGCGCTCGCGGCAGCCGCGTACTCCCGGGTCGAACTGGTCGAGAAGCGCGGCGAGTTCGCCGTACGCGGCGGCATCCTGGACGTCTTCCCGCCGACCGAGGAGCACCCCCTTCGGGTGGAGTTCTGGGGCGACGACGTCGAGGAGATCCGCTACTTCAAGATCGCCGACCAGCGGTCGCTGGAGATCGCCGAGCACGGGCTGTGGGCGCCGCCCTGCCGCGAGCTGCTGCTCACCGACGAGGTGCGGGAGCGGGCCGCCGCGCTCGCCGAGGCCCACCCCGAGCTGGGTGAACTCCTCAACAAGATCGCCGAGGGGATCGCGGTGGAGGGCATGGAGTCCCTCGCCCCGGTCCTGGTCGACGACATGGAGCTGCTGCTCGACGTACTGCCGAAGGGCGCGATGGCGCTGGTCTGCGACCCGGAGCGGGTCCGCACCAGGGCCGCCGACCTGGTCGCCACCAGCCAGGAGTTCCTCCAGGCGTCCTGGGCGGCCACCGCGGGCGGAGGCGAGGCCCCGATCGACGTCGGCGCGGCCTCGCTGTGGGGCATCGCGGACGTCCGGGACCGGGCCCGCGAGCTGGGGATGATGTGGTGGTCGGTCTCCCCGTTCGCCGCCGACGACGAGCTCGACGAGGACACCCTCAAGCTCACGATGCACGCCCCGGAGTCGTACCGCGGCGACACCGCCCGCGCGCTCGCCGACACCAAGGGATGGATCGCCGACGGCTGGCGCACGGTGTACGTCACCGAGGGCCAGGGCCTCGCCTCCCGCACCGTCGAGGTGCTGAGCGGCGAGGGCATCGCCGCCCGCCTCGACCCGGACCTGGCGGAGATCTCCCTGTCCCTCGTCCATGTCTCCTGCGGCGCGATCGACCAGGGCTTCGTCGACCCGGCGCTGAAGCTCGCCGTGCTCACCGAGACCGACCTCACCGGCCAGCGCACCGCCACCAAGGACCTCGGCCGGATGCCGGCCCGCCGCCGCAAGACGATCGACCCGCTGACGCTGGAGACCGGCGACTACATCGTCCACGAACAGCACGGGGTGGGCCGGTACATCGAGATGGTGCAGCGCACCGTGCAGGGCGCCACCCGCGAGTACCTCCTCGTCGAGTACGCCCCGGCCAAGCGCGGCCAGCCCGGCGACCGGCTGTACATCCCGACCGACCAGCTGGAACAGGTCACCAAGTACGTCGGCGGCGAGGCACCCACCCTGCACCGGCTCGGCGGCGCCGACTGGACGAAGACCAAGGCGCGCGCCAAGAAGGCCGTCAAGGAGATCGCCGCCGACCTGATCAAGCTCTACTCGGCCCGGATGGCGGCCCCCGGCCATGTCTTCGGCCCCGACACCCCCTGGCAGCGCGAGCTGGAGGACGCCTTCCCGTACGCGGAGACGCCCGACCAGCTCTCCACCATCGCCGAGGTCAAGGAGGACATGGAGAAGTCGGTCCCGATGGACCGGCTGATCTGCGGCGACGTCGGCTACGGCAAGACGGAGATCGCGGTACGGGCGGCGTTCAAGGCGGTCCAGGACGGCAAGCAGGTCGCCGTCCTCGTACCCACGACCCTCCTGGTCCAGCAGCACTACGGCACGTTCACCGAGCGCTACTCCCAATTCCCGGTCAACGTGCGGGCGCTCAGCCGTTTCCAGTCCGAGGCCGAGTCCAAAGCGACTCTCGAAGGCCTCCGCGAGGGCTCCGTCGACCTGGTCATCGGCACCCACCGACTCTTCTCCTCCGAGACCAGGTTCAAGGACCTGGGCCTGGTCATCGTCGACGAGGAGCAGCGCTTCGGCGTCGAGCACAAGGAGCAGCTGAAGAAGCTCCGCGCCAACGTGGACGTCCTCACCATGTCCGCGACGCCCATCCCCCGTACGCTCGAAATGGCCGTGACGGGCATCCGCGAGATGTCGACGATCACCACGCCGCCCGAGGAGCGCCACCCGGTCCTCACCTTCGTCGGCCCGTACGAGGAGAAGCAGATCGGCGCCGCCATCCGCCGCGAACTGCTCCGCGAGGGCCAGGCGTTCTACATCCACAACCGGGTCGAGTCGATCGACCGGGCCGCCGCCCGCCTCCGCGAGATCGTCCCGGAAGCCCGTATCGCGACCGCCCACGGCCAGATGTCCGAACAGGCCCTGGAACAGGTGGTGGTGGACTTCTGGGAGAAGAAGTTCGACGTCCTGGTCTCCACCACGATCGTCGAGTCCGGCATCGACATCTCCAACGCCAACACCCTGATCGTGGAGCGCGGCGACAACTTCGGCCTCTCCCAGCTCCACCAGTTGCGTGGCCGCGTCGGCCGTGGCCGCGAGCGCGGCTACGCGTACTTCCTCTACCCCCCGGAGAAGCCGCTCACCGAGACGGCCCACGAACGCCTCGCCACGATCGCCCAGCACACCGAGATGGGTGCGGGCATGTACGTGGCGATGAAGGACCTGGAGATCCGCGGCGCCGGAAACCTCCTGGGCGGCGAGCAGTCCGGCCACATCGCGGGCGTCGGCTTCGACCTGTACGTACGCATGGTGGGCGAGGCGGTCGCCGACTACCGGGCCTCCCTCGAAGGCGGCGTGGAGGAGGAGCCGCCGCTGGAGGTCAAGATCGAGCTTCCGGTCGACGCCCACGTCCCCCACGACTACGCCCCCGGCGAGCGGCTGCGCCTCCAGGCGTACCGTGCCATCGCCTCCGCCAGCACGGAGGACGACATCAGGGCCGTCCGCGAGGAACTCACCGACCGCTACGGCAAGCTCCCCGAACCGGTCGAGAACCTCCTCCTCGTCGCCGGCCTGCGCATGCTGGCCCGCGCCTGCGGCGTCGGCGAGATCGTCCTCCAGGGCCCGAACATCCGGTTCGCCCCGGTCGAGCTGCGCGAATCGCAGGAGCTGAGGCTGAAGCGCCTCTACCCGAAGACGGTCATCAAGCCGGCCGCCCACCAGATTCTGGTCCCCCGCCCCACCACGGCCAGGGTCGGCGGCAAGCCGGTCGTGGGTCGTGAACTGCTGGCGTGGACGGGGGAGTTCCTGACCACGATCCTGGGGTCGTAGTTCCTGGAGCGGTACGTGAAGAGGTCCCGCCGGACATCCGGCGGGACCTCTTCCCTGTCATGGGGCGACCGGCCTCTTGAACGCGAGCCAGACGGTCTTGCCGACGACGTGGTGGTCGACGCCGAAATCGTCGGCGAGTTCGCTGACAAGGTGTAACCCGCGCCCCGAGCAGGCGTCGTGGTCGGGGTGCCGGACCGTCGGGAGACCGGAGCCGCTGTCGCGAACCTCCAGCCGTACCAGCTCCTCGTCCCCGTGGAGAACGACGCAGAATTCGCGTCCCGGTGGTACGCCATGCAGCAGCGCGTTGGTGGCCAGTTCCGAGACGTACAGCTTTATGTCCTCGATCAGAGGGTGGAGCTCCCACTCGGTGAGGACGCCGGTGACGAATTTGCGTGAGGCACCAACTGAGGTGTGCCTGCGGGGGAATCGTCGTTGCTGCGACAGGGACACGGTGGTTCACCGCCTTGCTCGCGGGCCGTAATGTACGGCGACTGTACTGCTATTCGCGAAAAGCGGCAAGGTTTACCCTGGGGTGTGGTTGGGCCGCCTACCGTGCGATGCGGCAGGCTGGTACAGGAGTCGGCTGTGGAGGAGAAGCGCATGGGTGCCAGTGAATGGGTCAGCACTTCGGTGCCCTATCTCGCCGCGCCTCCCGGAACTCAGGGCGACGCGTGGGCCGCGGAGGCCACGGCGGAGGGCCGCCGGGGCAGCCAGCGCATCGTCCAGGCGGGCGAGGTGGTCGCGCCGCAAGTGGTCGCGGAGCTGCTGGGGACGCCTGCGGGACAGTCCGTCGTCGCTCGTCGAAGGATCATGTATCTCGACGGCGAGCCCTGTGAGTTGACGGACACGTACTACCCCGTGGACATCGCAGGCGGCACCGCCCTGGCCGGGACCGCCAGGATCCGGGGCGGGGCGATCAGGCTGCTGGCCGACCTGGGCCACGTCGGCGTACGCGTCCGCGAGGACGTGACCGCGAGGTCGGCGGCCGACCATGAGAGGGAGCAGTTGGGGCTCACGGCCGATGATCCCGTACTGCAACTGACCCGGCTCACGTTCGACGACGCGGACCGGCCCATTCAGGTCGACATCATGGCCATGCCGCCACGACACCAGAAGTTGCGGTACGAGATCAGGATCGGATGACCATGCTCAGAGCCGAAGTGGATGCCGCCGACCGCCGTTCGCTGCACGAGCGGATCGCGGCGGATATTCGCGACGAGATCATGTCCGGGGATCTGGCGCCGGGAGCCGGTCTCCCCTCCACCGCGCAACTCAAGGAGCGGTTCTCGGCTTCGAACGCCACCGTGCAGAAGGCGTTGCAACTCCTCAAGGGCGAAGGGCTGGTCATCGGGCGTCCTGGGGCATCAGTGACGGTCCGCGAGCACCGGCAGCGGACGATACGTCCGGCCGCGTACATGGCCGCGGCGGCCTCCGGCGAGCCCTACCGGTGGCTGAGCGAAGCGGCGAACTCGGGTGCACGCGCCCGTAGCACGCTGATCGAGGTGGCCGAGGAGACGCCTCCGGCAGACGTAGCTGCGGCGCTGGGCCTTCAGCCGGGTGGCACTGCGGTCCTCCGGCGCCAGTTGCTGTCGATCGACGACGAACCGGCGGAACTCGTCGCCTCCTACTATCCGTTGGACATCGCTCGCGGCACGGCCCTCACGGAATGCCGCAGAATCGCCGGTGGTACGCCCACCCTCCTCACGGCACTGGGCTATCCACCTCGGATCAGCGTGGACCGAGTGTCCGCGCGTGTCGCCACCCAGGATCAGTACCGATTGCTCCGACTCCCCGGCGACCTGCCGGTACTGCGCACCTTGCGCATGGTTCATAGCGATCACGACCGACCTGTCGAGGCCACGGTGATGGTCAAAGCGGGCCATTTGTACGAGGTGCAGTACGCGTTCGTCCCCGAGTGAGTGGTCTTTTGCGGGTTCGCCCGGCCGGTTGCCGGGTCCGTGAGGCAGGGTGCAGCGAATGGAAAGGGGTACGGAGAACAGAACCCGGATTCGCTGGACCGTGGTGACGGGCGTGCTGCTGGCCTGTTGCCTGCTGTACGACCGTGTCGATGTTGTCGGCGTGGTGCTCAGCGCCCTCACGTTGGTCGTGACTGCGTTCGGGGTGTGGACGACGTGGCGGGCCAGTGCGGCGATGGACGATGGGGCTGCGGCGCGACGACTGAGCAAAGCCGTGGTGGATGCAGGGTCGATGTCATCGCGGGTGCTGGGCGGGGATCGGGTCGTCGCGGATGTCACCTACAGGTTCCGTCCGTGCGCACATGCCAGAGGTGCGGCCCTGCCGTTGAGGCCGGCCGGACGATTGGACGGCTTGGTCGCGGACTACCAGGTCCTCAGGCCCCGGCGCCTGGTGGTTACGGGCCAGCCGGGAGCCGGGAAATCGGTGCTGGCCCGTTCCTTCGCGGCGGAGCTCAACAAAGTCAGAGCGGATGGCGACCCCGTCCCGGTGCTGATCGCGCTCGGCGACTGGGAGCGGGAGGAGAGCTTCCGTGACTGGGTCGTCAGACATCTGGTGCGTGACTACGGCAGATCGCGGAAGCGTGCACGTCAGCTCGTGGACGCGGGGCTGGTCCTCCCGGTCATCGATGGTCTGGACGAAATGGACAGGGCGGAAGTCCCGCTTGCCGAGTCACGGGCCCAGGGCGCGCTGGACGCTCTGTCCAACTACCAGGAGAGCTTGGAACCCGCACCACTTGTTCTGACGTGCCGAACGGATCTCTACGATGTGCTCGAAGCTTCCGGAAGGCCGATGCTGGACACGGCACGGGTCGAGATCGACCCGGTGAGTGCCGAGGCGGCTGCGAGATTCCTCTCGCGGCGCGCGGGGGCGGCCTATCGTCAGGCCGCATGGGCCCCGATCCTGGACGAGTTGCGTACTCACCCTCAAGGCATGCTGGCTCGTTCACTCTCCACGCCGTGGCGATTGGTTCTCGTGGCCACGGCGTACGAGCAGGCCAATGATCCCAGCGAACTTCTGTCATGCACCACGAGGGAAGAAGTGGGCGATGTACTTCTCGGTCATTTCATCCCGTCGTCCATCCGCGCTGTCGCAGAAACGCGGAGCCGGTACGCGCCTGAGGATGTGCACGCATGGCTGGGCACTCTTGCGCGCGGTCTTCATACACGGAGCGGTGGCAGGACAGATCTTGCGCTGCCCGAACTCGCACGTTCCCCGGGGGCCGCGTGGGCGAGACGGCTGTATGCATTTCTGGTAGGTGTGTGCGCGATTGTTCCGGCTCTGATCTTGTTGTCCGGCCTGGGCGGTGACCCGGTGATTTGGGGCATGGCGGCTGTGCTCGTCGTTGTCGGGTCCGTCGGGTGGCTGCATCTGCGCCCCGGAGGGATCAATCTGTGGAGGCGTGCCGATTTTGCTCTGCCGCCGTGGGGCAGCCCCCTGTGGAGTGTGGGGATGCGGCTGGCGTGTAGCGGACGTGGTCGCTGGGCGGTGTGCGTCAGCGCATTGTGGCCCATTCTCATCATGTGGCGCTCCGTGGCACCCAGCCGACTCGGTGGCGTTGAAGACTGGACTTTGGCGGTGACCATGCTGTTCACGCCTTTGTTGCTCGTCGTCATGGTCACTGCCTGCCACCTAGGTTCTGCGACTACTGGGCCTTCCGGTTGGTCGCGTGCAGGTGTCTTCTTCGCGCTGCTCTTCATGTGGCCGGCGACTGTGCAGGTATTCCTCAGTCGTTCCATGAGCCTTGGTGCAGGCCCAGATTTTTTCTGCCTCGCAGCTTTCGGATCGCTGTACCTCGCTCTCTGCGGCCCCATGGCCATGTACGCGTGCTGGCTGCTGATCAACTGTCGACGACTTCCGTTCCGCCTGAGCCGCTTTCTGGAGTGGTCCCGGGCGGCGGGGCTGATCCGGGTGACCGGTGCCGCCTACCAGTTCCGGCATCGCGAGTTCCAGGAGTGGCTCACGCGCAACTCTCTTCCGGCCCGCCCGACGCCGACCGTTCATCCACCGACGCGAACAACAACTCCGTGACCGACCGGAACACCGCCTCGGGGTCCTGGCCGCCCACCGCCCCTTCCAGGTTGCCGCTCAGCAGTAGCGTGGCGAAGCCGTGGGCCAATGACCAGGCGGCCACGCCTGCGAGCCGGGCGTTGTCGCCGCGTCCGGCGGCGGGGAGGCCGGTGACGCCCGCGCGCAGTTCGGCCGAGGCGCGGTTCTTCGCGGCGAGCAGGTCCGGGTCGTCGGTGCGGTAGAGGTCCGGCTGGAACATCACCTGGAAGTGGGCGGGGTGGTCGGCGGCGAACCGTACGTATCGCACGCCCCGCTCCCGCAGGTCGGGGGCGTCGGCCAAGGCGTCGGCGAACCGCTCGTACCCCTCCGTCGCGATGGCGGTGAGCAGGCCCGTGCGGTCCTTGAAATGGTGCGCGGGGGCCGCGTGGGAGACGCCGGCCCGGCGGGCCAGGTCGCGCAGGCTCAGTGCCCCCGGCCCCTCGGTGCCGATGACGTCGAGTGCGGCGGTGAGGACGGCCCGCCGCAGGTCGCCGTGGTGGTAGGTGCGCTCGCTGGTCATGGGCAGGAGAGTACGCGGAATCTAGGCGTTGACAAGTTTGAGGGCGGGCGGCACTCTGGGCATCTCGATATCTAGTCAATGGCTAGATTGGTGATGCCGTGGAGGGCGGAGACATGTCCGAGGAACTGGGTCGGGTGCGGCGGATGTGGCACCTGCTGGAACCCCTGCACGCTGTTCTGTACTACGCGCCGGAGGCCGTCGCGGAGGTCGCCGCGCTCGGATACCGCACCGATGAGCGGTGGCCCGGCTACTTCGCCTGGCGCGCGGCGCCGCTCGGGGAGGCTGATGCGGGGCGGGTGGCCGACACCTTCCACAGCTTCAGCCCGGCGATGGTGCGTGAGTACGTGCCGGCCGTCTGGTCCGTCGCCTCACCCGGCGCGGTGCTCGCAGCCCGGACCCGGGCGGTCGACCGTACTTACCGGAAGCTGCTGGGGAACGCGGTCGACGGCCCGGAGCCGGGCGAAGCCGCCGTGCTCCTGCGTCGAGTCGCGAAGGCCGCCGACACCGCCGGCCGGCCGCTCGCCGCGGCCAACGCCGCCATGCCCTGGCCGGAGGAGCCGCACCTCGTGCTCTGGCAGGCGGCGACGGTTCTGCGCGAGCACCGGGGCGACGGCCATCTCGCCGCGCTCATCGGGGTCGGTCTCGACCCGGTCGAGTCGCTGGTCTCCTTTGCCGCCATCGGCGCGGCGCGGCCGGAGGTGTTCGCGAGCCGGGGGTGGAGCGACGAGGAGTGGCGGGCAGCTCGTCAACGGCTCGTGGAGCGCGGGCTGTTGACGGAGGGCGGAACGGCGACCGGGGCGGGGCGGGCGTTGCGTGCCGATGTCGAGCGGCGTACGGACGAGGCGGCCGCCGCCCCTTGGCAGGCGCTCGGTGAGGAGGAGCGGGAGCGATTGGTCGAGCTGCTGGGGCCGCTGTGGGTGGCGGCGATCGGCTCCGGACTGCTGCCGTCCGAAACGACGCTGGGCATCGGCAAGGTGTGAGGGCGCGGGCGGTGTCCGGGCGAGGCGCCTCAGCCGGGCACGTCCAGGCGCTGGGTGCCGACGACCGACAGCAGGCGCAGGGCCTGTTCGGACGGTGAGCCGGGGGTGGCGGTGTAGATGACGACCCGCTGGTCCCGGTCGGCGATGTCGAGGATGTCGCAGTTGACGGAGACGGGGCCGACCAGGGGGTGGTGGAAGGTCTTGCAGAGGGTGGGGCGGTCGGCGACGTCGTGGGCCGCCCAGATGCGGGCGAACTCCTCGCTGCCGGCCAGGAGCTCGTCCACCAGGCCGGTCACCTCCGGGTCGTCGGGGTAGCGGGCCGCGGCGGCGCGCAGGTGCTGGGTCGAGGTCCGGATGAATTCGTCCGCGTCCGAGACGCCGTACAGCGGTCGGCCGTTGCGGTGCGGTCCCAGGAAGGCGCGCCGGATGAGGTTGCGGTCGCGGCGCGGCAGGGCGGAGAAGTCCTCCATCAGCGCGGCGGCCAGATCGTTCCAGGCGATCACCTCGTACGTGGCCGACAGCACCAGCGACGCGGCCTCCGGCAGCCGGTGCAGCAGGTCGGCGATGCTCTGCCGTACCTCCCTCGACGGGCCCGGCGGCGGGCCGGGCGGGGTGCCGGCGAGGTGGTGGAGGTGGTCGCGCTCGGCGTCCGACAGGCGCAGGGCACGCGCGAGCTGGACCAGCACCTCGCGGGAGGGATGCGGGCCGCGGGCCTGCTCCAGCCGGGTGTAGTACTCGGTCGAGATGAACGCCAGCTGCGCCACCTCCTCGCGCCGCAGCCCCGGGGTGCGGCGGCGCGGCCCGGCGGGCAGCCCCACGTCGGCGGGGGTGATCCGCTCGCGCCTGCTGCGCAGGAAACCTGCCAGTTCTCGTCGATCCACCCGTCCAGTGTGCGCGAGCTCCGGCCGGCCCAGCCAGGTACTGCCGGTGCCTGGATGCGGGGCGCGGCCCGGCGCAGGCTCGTCGGCATGAACGACACGACGATCACGTCCACCGCAGCCCCCGTAGCCCCCGCAGCCACCACGTCCTCCGCAGCCACCACGTCCTCCGCGCCTTCGGGCCTGCTCGCCGGCAAGGTCGCCTTCGTCACCGGAGCCGGCCGCGGCATCGGCGCGGCCGCCGCGCGGCTCTTCGCCCGGGAGGGCGCCCGGGTGCTCCTCGCGGCCCGTACCGAGGCCCAGCTCAAGGCGGTGACCGAGGAGATCCGGGCGGCGGGCGGCACCGCGGAGTACGCGTTGTGCGACCTGGCCGACCCGGCGAGCATCCGGGCCGCCGTCGACCGGACCGTGGAGCTGTACGGCCGGCTCGACGCCGCCTTCAACAACGGTGCGACGGCCCAGCCGCCCGGCCCGATGGACCAGCTGGCGGAGGCCGACTTCGACCATGTGTACGCGGTCGACCTCAAGGGGCCGTGGCTCGCCATGAACGCCGAGATCGCCGCGATCCGGGCCACCGCCGGGAGCGGGGCGATCGTCAACACCTCCAGCGTCGGCAGCCTGATGGGCAACCCCTGGCTGCCCGCCTACGGCGCCGCGAAGCGGGCGGTCAACAGCCTCACCGCGTCGGCCGCCGTCACCTACGGCCCGGAGAACATCCGGGTCAACGCCATTGCGCCCGGCACCACGCTCACCGAGATGGTCCACGAGTGGGAGGCGGACTCTCCCGGCATCATCGAGCAGCTCAACGCACAGACCCCGCTGGGCCGCGCGGCCGACCCGGACGAGATCGCCCAGGCCGCCGCCTGGCTGCTCAGCGACCGCGCCTCCTACGTGACCGGCACGGTCCTGCGCGTGGACGGCGGCATGCGGTCCTGAGCCGGGGCCCGGAACACGGGCGGAGGGTGTGATTCCGGCCGCATCCGGGCGGCGGCGCGCCCATGAACAGCCGTCAGCGGGGAAGGCCTCCGTAGGATTCCCGGGTTCGGCTTTCTCCCCGTCAGGACGGTTCCGAGTGATATCTCCCCGCGCATACCGAGTGATGCTGCCCGCCCTCAGCGTGGCGGCGGTGCTGGCCCTGGCCGGCTGTGACCCGAAGTCCTCGCCCTCCGAGGGGGGCGGCGGCGGACAGGCCGTCACCGGGTTCGGAGCCAGCCCGCTCGACAACGCCGACGGTACGAAGCCGGGCCTAGCACCGCTCACCTCCGAGGCGGACCGGGCAGCCGGCCGGAAGGTCATCGAGAAGGTGGCGACGAAGGGGCGGGGGCCGAAGACCGGTTACGCGCGGGACAAGTTCGGCTACGCCTGGAAGGACTCGGTCGACGGGATACCGCTCGCGAGGAACGGCTGCGACACCCGTAACGACCTACTCGCCAGGGACGGCAAGGACCTGAAGTACCGGTCCGGTTCGGACTGCGTGGTCGTGTCGATGACCCTCAAGGATCCGTACACCGGCTCCACCATCGACTGGCGCAAGCAGCAGGCCACCAAGGTCCAGATCGACCACGTCATGCCGCTCTCGTACGACTGGCAGATGGGCGCCGCGCGCTGGGACCAGGCCAAGCGGCAGCAGATCGCCAACGATCCGCTCAACCTCATCCCGGTGGACGGCCCGGCCAACAACGCCAAGCGCGACTCGGGACCGGCGTCCTGGCTGCCGCCGTACAAGCCGGTGCGCTGCTCGTACGCGGTGCGGTTCGCGCAGGTGTCCCTGAAGTACGGACTGCCCGTCACCGCCGCCGACAAGACGGCGATGCTGGAGCAGTGCGGCGGCTGAGCGCGGGGGCGGGGCGGTAGTACGCGGAACCCGCCCCGGGGCGGGGCGGGTTCTGTGGTCGGGAGCGCCCGGGGGCGACCGGGGCGACCGGAGGATCAGGGCTTCGGGGCGTTCGCCTTGAACGGCTTGTCGAATTCGGAGAACTCGACCGTCATGGGGGTGGTGCCGCCTCCCGTGCCGTCTCCCGTTCCGCCGCGTGGGAGGCGCAGCCTCAGCAGGAAGGGCCTGCCTTCGGTGGCGATGTCCGCCGTCCACTTCCCCTCGCGCGAACCGCCGGTGACGGTCAGGGCGGGGGTGGCGGAGCCGGGCGCCGGCGTCCGTTCCCTGCGGGCCGTTCCGGTCTTCGGCGCGAGTCGGCCGAGGAACGTCTCCCGGTCGCAGTAGCGTTCGGCCAGTTTCGCGTGCCGGTCGGCGGCGGTGGGCCTCACCCAGTGGCCGGCGATGTTCCCGGCCGGTGCGGCGGAGGCCGATCGCAGCATCGCGGCGTCGGAGCGGACGCGGACCGTGCCGCCCGTCCGCACCAGCTCCATGGTGCCCGCCGCGCCCATGGAGAGCGTGACCGTGCACTCGCCCCGGATGTCCGTGGCCACGAACGCCTCGACCGGGCCCTCGGGGGAGGCCGCCTCCACCGTCATGCGCACCGACTTGGCGGCGCGGGTCGCCGCCAGGGCCTTGTCGGCGACCTCGGGGGCGGTCAGTCGGGCGTAGGGGGCGGTGGTGTCGGGTGCGTCGTCCGGAAGCATGCCGCAGGCCGTCGCGAGGGCGAGGGCGGTCGCGGCGCTCAGGGTGGCTGCCGAGGCGCGGGCGGGAAGGCGCATGGTGGGAGGCTCCGGTCTCTCCGGTTCGTTCTCTCCGGCCAGTCCTGGCCGGCTGGTTCTAGCCGGTCAGTTCTGGTCGGTCGGTTCTGGCCGGTGGGTTCTGGCCGGTGGGTTCTCTCCGGATCGCCCCGGTCGGGGCGTTCCGGCCGGGTCCAGGAGGACGGTCAGAGCTTCAGGTCCCACTGGGAGGCGTCGTACGTGAAGCCGGGGTTGACCTCGACCGTCAGGTTCTTGGCGTCGGCCGGGGTGTCGAAGGCGAACTGGACGGTGACCTTCTTGCCCGGCAGGACCGTGCCGCTGAAGCCCGCACCGACCTTGTTGTCGAAGATCTGCTCGGCGTCCACGCCGTCCTGGCCGGCCCGTGCCGAGACGCTGACGAGCGTGGAGTCGAACTTCTCCTTGCCCGCGTTCTCGATGACGACGGCGACCTTGTAGGCCTTCTGGCCCTTGGTGTGTCCGGCGGCGTACGCGTCCGGGGTGTACGAGGTGGCGTCGCCGACCGTGACCGTCAGATCGTCGTCGTACACGGCCGAGTCACCGGCCTCCAGCGCCTTGCCGGTGTCCTTCTTCTTGTCCGGGCCCTCATTCTTGGCGGAGTCACCGCCGGGCTTCGGCTTCGCGGAGGCCGTGGTGTCCGAGACCGCCTTGTTGAGGTCGTTCACGGCGTCGTCCACCGCCTTGAACGTGATCACCGCGCCCACCACCGTGAGGATCAGCGAGACCAGGCCGAGCACGGCGCCGAAGGTCGCCATCCCCTTGTTGGTGGCCTCGCCGCGCTTCGCCCGGCCCCGGCCCGCCAGGCCCAGGATCAGGGCGATGAGGCCGAGGATGCCCGCCAGCCAGAACAGGAACGGGACCAGGCCGGACACGGCGCCGATGACACCCAGGATGAGGGCCGCGATGCCCAGTCCGTTACGTGCCGGGCGCGTGCCCGGCATCTGGGCGGGGGCGTACGGCTGCTGGGGCTGGGGGGACTGCGGGGACTGCGGCGGCTGCGTGAACTGGGACATGGCTGTGCCCTCCGGCGAAAGCAGAAATGGATGGTGAGCGGTTCCGTGCATCGCTCCTGTGCATCGCCTTGCGCATCGTCTTGTGCGGCGATGGGTCAATAACAGCAGAGCTTGTGAACCGAGTCAACACGGTTCACGGCGAGTGGGTCGATGCACGCTGTGAATCGGTGTCGTGTGAACCTGGTCGGTATGCTCGCCGACAACCAGTACCGGGACGAGTGTCAGGACCAGGGAGACAGCCAGTGCCGGAGAACTCGACAGAGGTGACCGCGGCCGGGATCGCACGGCTGGCGGGGGTGGGACGCGCCGCGGTCAGCAACTGGCGCCGCCGCCACGCCGACTTCCCCAAGCCCGTCGGCGGCACCGAGACGAGCCCGTCCTTCGCGCTCCCCGAGGTCGAGCAGTGGCTCCGCGACCAGGGGAAACTCGCCGAGGTCCCCCTGCGCGAACGGGTCTGGCAGCAGGTCGCCGGGCACCCGGCCGGCGCGGTACCCGCACTGGTCCACACCGGCTGCGCCCTGCTGCTCCTGCGGATCAGCCCCAAGACCTGGCCGGAGATCGCCGCCGCGCCGGACGAACGGATGGCCGGCGTGCTGTCCCTCGCCCTCGACAAGGCGCTCACCGCCCGCTTCGGACCGGCGACGGAAGCCGGCCGGGCCGTTCACACCCCCAGCGGCACCGAACTGCTCCCGTCCGTACCGCTGCTCCGTGCAGTTGCGGAGCTCGCCGCCGGGACCGGGGCCCGGGAGACCTTCGAGTTCCTGCTCGGCCGTCAGCTGGACGCCAACCCGCGCCAGTACACACTCACCCCGCCCGGACTCGCCGAACTGATGGCCGCCCTGGTGGAGACGGCGGAGCGGCCCGCCCGCACGGTCCTCGACCCCGCCGCGGGCACCGGCGCCCTGCTGCGCGCCGTCGCCGACCCCGCAGCCCTGTACGCCCAGGAGACCGACCCCGACCTCGCCGCACTCACCGCGCTGAGGCTCGCCCTGCACACCGACACCGGCTGCGCCCTGGCGGCACGGACCGCCGACACCCTGCGCGCCGACGCCTTCCCGCAGCTCGCCGCCGACGCCGTGCTCTGCCACCCGCCGTTCAACGAACGCAACTGGGGCCACGACGAACTCGCCTACGACCCGCGCTGGGAGTACGGCTTCCCGGCCCGCACCGAGTCCGAACTCGCCTGGGTCCAGCACGCCCTGGCCCATCTGCGCCAGGGCGGTACCGCCGTACTGCTGATGCCCCCGGCCGCCGCCTCGCGCCGCTCCGGCCGCCGGATCCGCGCCGATCTGCTGCGCCGCGGCGCCCTGCGCGCCGTCATCGCGCTCCCGGCCGGCGCCGCGCCCCCGTACGGCATCCCGCTCCACCTCTGGGTGCTGCGCAAGCCCGGCAGCGGCGCGCACCCCTCGCCCGAACTGCTGCTCGTCGACACCGCCGAACCCGCCGAACCGGCTTCGGGAGGGCAGCCTTCCGCGGCCGGCGGGCGCGACCGGCTCGACTGGCAGGCGGTGCACCGCGCCGTGCTCGACGCCTGGCGGTCCTTCGAGGACTCCGCCCCGGCCGGGGACCGCCCCGGCGCCGGCCGCTCCGTACCCGTCATCGAACTCCTCGACGACGACGTGGACCTGGCCCCCGCCCGCCATCTGCCGCCCCCGGCCGCCGCGGGCGGACCCGGCGAGCTGATCCGGGTACGGGAACGGCTCACCGAGACGCTCGGCCGCACCGGTGACCTCACCCCGCCCGCCGTGACCCTTTCCGGCCCGGCCCACTGGCCCCTGACCACCGTCGGCGAACTCGCCCGCGCCGGTGCCCTCCAGCTCCGCACCGGCGGCTCCGGCACCGGCGGGGGGCCCGTGCTCACCGAACACGACGTCCTGGGCTCCACCGCCCCTTCGGGAAGCCTGCCCACCGACGGGCCCTTCGAGGAGCCGGTCCTCGTCGAACCGGGCGATGTCGTCGTCCCCGTGCTCGGCGGCGGCTCCGCCGCCCGCGTCATCGACGACGCCACCGCGGGCGCCGCGCTGGGCCGCAACCTCCAGCTGCTGCGCCCCGATCCGGCCGCCCTCGACCCCTGGTTCCTGGCCGGCTTCCTGCGCGGCACCGCCAACAACCGCCAGGCCAGCAGCTACGCCTCCACCGCCACCCGGCTGGACGCCCGCCGCCTCCAACTGCCCCGGCTGCCGCTCGTGGAGCAGCAGCGGTACGGGGAACGGTTCCGGGCCCTGGCCGAGTTCGAGGACGCCCTCAGACTGGCCGGCCGGCTCGGCGGACAGCTCGTACAGGGGATGTACGACGGACTGACGGACGGCACGGTCGCCCCGAAGTGAGGCGAACCACAACGGTTCCGTACAACCCGGGGCCGGTTGTCGGTGTCGCCCTTTACGCTCGGATCTGCGCGCACGGAGCGTGTGCGCGGATGTTCAACGACCAGGTCTCCAGGAGCAGCCATGTACGCCCCGGGTCATCCGCCGACGCCGCCGCGCCGGGTTCCCAGCCGGGCCTGGATCGTCTCGATGCGCGTGCTGTTCGGCGTGCTCTCGGTGGGCTCGGTCGGGCTGCTGCTGTGGAGCCCGCTGCTCCGGCTCGCGATCGTGCGCCGCCGGGCGTCCGACTGGTGGCTGACCGGGGCCGGGTTCGTGTTCGTGTGCGTGCTCCTGCCGATCCTCGGCAGGGACGGCAACGACGAGCCGACCGGCATCGACAACGTCCTGATCCCGCTGCTGCTGGTGACGATGCTGGGCGCGTTCGCGTACTACCTGGTCGGGGACATCCGCCACTACGAACGGCTGACGAAGCAGCACCCGACGGGCGGCTACGCGGCCGCCCCGCCGGTGCCGGGATACGGATACGGATACCAGTACGCGCCCACGGTGCCGACGCGGATGCCCGCACCCGCACCCATGCCCGCACCCGCACCCATGCCCGCACCCATGCCCGCGCCCATGAGCGCTCCCGCTCCCACGCCCGTGCCGTCACCCCCGCCCGTGCCCGCGCCGCAGCCGCCCGCCGCATCCCGGCAGCAGCCCCGGACCCAGCCGTCACCCCGACCCCGGCCGGACCCCTCGCCCCACCCGCACCCCCACCCCCAGCGCATCGACCAGGTCCGTGCCGAGCTGGACGAGTTGAGCGACTACCTCCGTAAGGAGGAGGGCCGGTGAACGGGCGTCTCATCGGCGGGCGGTACCAACTGGCGACCATCCTCGGCCAGGGCGGCATGGGCCAGGTCTGGACGGCCTACGACCAACGCCTGGACCGCCGCGTCGCGGTGAAGCTGCTCCGCCCCGACCGGGTCACCGGCCCCATCGACAGCGAGGCCGCGGATGAGCTGCGCCGCCGCTTCGTCCGCGAGTGCCGGATCACCGCCCAGGTCGACCACCCGGGCCTGGTCACCGTCCACGACGCGGGCAGCGACGGCGACGACCTGTTCCTCGTCATGCAGTACGTCGAGGGCGCCGACCTCTCCGACCATCTCGCCGAGCACGACCCGTACCCCTGGCAGTGGTCCGTGGCGGTCGCCGCCCAGCTCTGCGCCGTCCTGTGCGCCGTGCACGCGGTGCCGATCGTCCACCGCGACCTCAAGCCCCGCAACGTGATGGTGCGTCCGGACGGCACCGTCACCGTTCTCGACCTGGGCGTCGCCTCCGTCCTGGACACCGACACCACCCGGCTCACCCACACCGGTTCACCGATCGGCTCCCCGGCCTACATGGCCCCCGAGCAGGCGATGGGCGGCACCGTCGGCCCGTACACCGATCTGTACGCCCTCGGCGTGCTCCTGCACGAACTGCTCAGCGGCGAGGTGCCGTTCGCCGGGACCACCGCCCTCGGCGTGCTCCACCGGCACCTCCACGAACCGCCGGTCCCGGTCCGCCGGATCAGGCCCGACATCCCCGAGCCGCTCGAAGCGCTGGTGCTGCGGCTGCTCGCCAAGGACCCGCAGCACCGCCCGTCCGGCGCCCAGGAGGTGTACGAACACCTCGCCCCGCTGCTTCCCTCGCCGGGCACCGGGCTCGCCGTCGGACCGCTCGACCCGACCCGCCCCTTCCTGCGCCCGCACGCCCCGTGGCCCGACCGCACCGCCACCCGGCCGCAGCCCCCGTCCCCGCCACCGGGCCGGCCCGGGCCCGCGGCGGCCCGGCCCGATGTGGCCGCCGCCGTCGACGACGTCAAGAAACTGCTCGGCGAGGGCCGGATCACCCAGGCCGTGGACATCCTCGGCTCGATCCTCCCGGTCGCCGCCGAACAGCACGGCGAGGACTCCGCCGTGGTCCGCATCCTGCGCAAGCAGTACGCGGCGACGCTGATGGACGACGGCCAGTACCGTCGCGCCCTGCCCGAGCTGCGCCGGCTCGCCGACGACCGCGCGGCGGAGGCCGGCCCGGCCGACCCGCAGACCCTCCAGTTCCGCCACGACGCCGCCCAGTGCCTGGAACAGCTCGGAGAACCGGCCGCCGCGCTCGCCGAGTACCGCGAGGTCCTCCCGTACTTCGAGAACAACCGCGCCACGGGCGGCGACCCGGCCCGCTCCTTCGAGATCCGCAACCGCATCGCGCATCTGCTGCTCGCGCTCGGCGACCATGTGACCGCGCGGGTCCAGCTCCAGGCGCTGCTGTACGACGCCGAGCGGGCCTACGGGCCGCACCACCCGCTGCCGGTGGAGCTGCGCCGCAGGCTCGACCGCCAGGTGGAGGTGCGGGGCGGCTGACGTCCGGACCGGCTCCGGTCAGACCTCCACGGTCTCCGGCGCCCCGGTGTGCTGCCGCGGCCGGCCGGGTCCGGGCCGCCCCGCCTCCGACCGCCGCCGCCGGTACCCGAGGACCAGCCCGCCGAGCACCAGCACGACGAGCGCGCCCGCCCCGGCCGTCGCACCCGCCCGCAGCCCCGGGGGCCGGAACGTGCAGTCGACGGCCCCGCCCCGGGCCGGTGCCGGGGTGGCGACCAGGCCCAGATAGCTGTCGGCGGGACGGCCCTGGCAGCTCCAGCCCGCGATCCGCGGCGCCGCGAGCACGACCGTTCCGGTGGTGCCGGGCGGCAGCTCGGCCCGCACGCCGTGGTCGGTGACGTGCACGGCACTCGCGCCGGTGCGCTTCAGCCCGGCGACCGCCGAGTCCAGCCGGGCCCGGTCCAGACAGCCGATCGCCCCGTGCGGCACGGTCCCGGCGCGCACCGGGCTCAGCGTGACCCGCACGCTCCCGGCCGTGCCGACCTTGCCCAGGTGGTGCATCGCGGCACGCCTGGCCGGCAGCTGCCCCTTGAACTCGACCTCCGGGCCCTCGCCCAGCCGTGCCCAGCCGAACATGTCGGGCGACCACAGGTACGCCTCGGTGCCCGCCGGGCAGGCGGCGGTCAGCGTGTACGTGCCGCGCCCCACCCGGTAGTCGTACGCCCCCTTGTCGGCCACCGCGCCGCCGTCCGCCGCCTTCAGCACCGTCGTCGGGACCGTGTAGACCCGCGAGCCGAGCAGCTGCTCCTGGTTCCGGAACGGCGAACGGCCGTACGGCACCGGCCCGCCCGGCCCGCGCACCGTCACCAGCGGCGGCGTCCCGGCACGGCTCACCGTCACCGGCCGGTCGTCCGGGAGGTTCGCCCCCTGGTGCGGATCGCGCGGCCCGCGCACCCGCGCGCCGACCGAGAAGACCGCGTCCGTGACCGGGTTGTCGAGGCTCTGTACGGCACGGCCGTTGGACGTCCACCCGCCGCCGAGCGCACGCATGGTGCGGGTCAGCACGGCGGGCGTGTGGCTGCTGTAGTACTGGCCGCCCTGCCCGCCCACCAGCAGCGGATCGTTCGCGGTGGTCTGCTCCCGGCCGGGATCCGTGCGATAGGCCGGCCAGCCGTCGGCACCCGCCACCACGGCCGCCTGGGTCCGCTGCCGTTCGCCCCAGGGCGCGTAGTCGTCGAGCCGGTTCAGCCGCTCCCGGTCGAAGTACGCGGTGGTCGCGGCCGCCTGCCCGGCCTGTGCGCCGATCAGCAGCACGGCGGCCAGCGCGGCGAGCCCGCGGCCCCGCCCGACCAGTACCAGAGCGCAGGCCGCGGCCACCAGCCCCACCCCGAACAGCGGATACGTCCACCCGGTGACCAGGTCGCTGAAGCCCGCCCCGGCCGCGAGCAGCACCAGGACCGCGCCCCCGCCGAGCAGCGCCCGCCGCTCCGGCCAGCCGTACGAGACCGAGACCCAGGCGGCGATCACGACCAGCCCGGCCAGCACGAACGTCTGCCGGTACGGGCTGCCGTTGGGCGTGGCGAAGGCGTGCCACAGCAGATGCGTCGGCTCCCACTGCAACGACAGCGCGACACCCGCCACCAGCCCCACCCACGCCCACCGCTCACGCCCCGGCACGGACCGCTGGAAGGCCAGCGCGCAGGCCAGCAGCAGGGTGCCGGTGCCGAGGAAGAGGGCCGGGGTGAAGAAGCTGTACGTGGCGGGCAGCAGCCGGGCGAGCACATCGGGCCAGGCGGCCGGCGCGAACGCACGGTCCCAGCCCGGGTAGGCGTGCTTGGTGCCCAGGTAGACGGGGAGCAGCACGGGCGCCGAGAGCCCGATCCCCACCCCGACGGTGCAGACGGCCCGTACCAGCCCCCGGACCACCGCCCGCCGGTCGTCCCGCTCGGTGAAGAGCCGGACGGCCAGCACCAGGGCGGCACCGAGCGTCGCCATGTACGCCGTGTAGAAGTTCGCCGCCCACACCACGGCGACGAGCAGCGGCCCGGCGATCCGGTGCCGTCCCGTACGGGCCCACTCGGCGATCAGGCAGAGCAGCGGCAGCGCGGCCAGCCCGTCCAGCCACATCGGGTTGTACGAGGCCTCGGCGACCGACCAGCCGCACAGCGCGTACGAGGCACCGAGCGCCCCGGCCGCCCACCAGCGCCCGCCGCGGACCGTCAGCAGGAACAGAGTCATCAGCGCCGCCGCCGACGCCATCTTCAGGACCGTCACCACATAGACCGCGAGATCGATCCGGTCGCGCGGGAAGACCCCGACGAGCAGGGCGAACGGGCTGGTCAGATAGGTGCCGAGATCCGGCAGGAAGCTCGTCCCGTACCCGGAGGACCAGTTGAGCAGCAGCCCGCCGTCGGCGTTCCCGTGCAGCAGGTCCCACAGCCGGGCGTGGAACGGCACGAACTGATTGCCCAGGTCGTTGACGCTGCGCGTGTGAGGCCCGAACGGGAAGACCCGCGCGATGGCGTCACCCGCGCAGACCGCGGCGACGGTGAGCAGCGCGGCGAGCGAGCCCGCGCACAGGCGGGGACGGGAAGTCGGCATACGCAGGAATATGCCAGCTTCGAACGAACAACCCCGGGCCGAATTGGGTCAGTTCACGCAATGGACGCTCACCGGCCACGTGTTGCATCGGGTTCCGACATCTGACCAGGCTGATGTACTTCCGTGCTGATCTCGCTGGTGGTGCCTTGTTTCAACGAGGAAGAGATCCTCGAACGCTTCCATGAACGCGTCACGGACGAAATGGCCGGGCTGGGACATGAATTCCAGCTGGTCTTCGTCGACGACGGCAGTGCGGACCGGACCCTGGTGATCCTCCAGGAACTGGCCGCGGCCGACCCGCGGGTCCGCTATGTCTCCTTCAGCCGCAACTTCGGCAAGGAGGCCGCCATGCTGGCCGGCCTCCGGCACGCCGAGGGCGACGCCGTCGTCATCATGGACGCCGACCTCCAGCACCCGCCCGAGCTCGTGGGCCGGATGCTGGAGGAACACGCGCAGGGTTACGACCAGGTGATCGCCCGCCGCACTCGTAAGGGCGACCGGGTCACCCGCACCCTCAGCGCCCGCGCCTACTACTGGCTGATCAACCGCCTGGTGGACGTGGAGCTGGTCGACGGTGTCGGGGACTTCCGGCTGCTCTCCCGCCGCACCGTCGACGCGGTACTGGAACTCACCGAATACAACCGGTTCTCCAAGGGCCTTTTCGCCTGGGTGGGATTCCGCACGACGACCTTCTCCTACGAGAATGCCGTCCGTGAACAGGGCAGTTCCGCCTGGACCTTCGGAAAGCTGCTCAATTACGGCCTCGACGGGCTGCTGTCCTTCAACAACAAACCGCTGCGCGCCGCGCTCTACCTGGGCATGCTGCTGCTGTCGGTGGCCTTCGCCTATGCTGCGTGGATCGTCGGCGTCGCCCTGGTGCAGGGGGTGGACACTCCCGGCTACGTCACCCTCATCGTCGTGGTCACCGCACTCGCCGGGGTCCAGATGGTGATGGTCGGGGTTGTCGGCGAGTACGTCGGCCGCATCTACTACGAGGTGAAGCGACGCCCGCACTTCCTGGTCAAGGCCACGAACACCGAGGAATCGCGACGGATACGGGAACCCCAGGAGTTCGTACGCCGATGACGGTCACCGCACAGATGGCCCGATTCGCCCTCGTGGGAGTGGTGAACACCGGCACGTACTACGGCTGCTATCTCGTCCTGCTGATGTGGCTGCCCTACATCGCCGCCCATGTGATCGCCTTCGCGCTGAGCATGATCGGATCCTTCTTCCTGAACTCCTGGTTCACCTACCGGACCCGGCCCACCTGGCGGAAGTTCCTCCTCTTCCCGCTCACCAACGCCGCCAACTTCGTCATCACGACCGGCGGCGTCTATCTGCTGGTCGACCTCGCCGGGTTCAGCAGCCGGTACGCGCCGCTGGTCGCGGCCGCGGCGGCGATCCCGATCACCTTCGTCGTCTCGCGCACGATCATGCTGCGACCGGACACCCCGGCCCCCGCGGCCGAACGCGTGCCCTGAGCCCCGCCGGGGCGGCCCGAGCCGTCCCGACCGGGCCCACATCCCCAACTCCTCCCGAATCGTTGGTCGAATCGGTGGCCCCAGCCGTGTCCACTGCCTAACATCGATCACCGCAAGGTCTTGTGCACTGATGCACAAACTCTCCCCGGGAGGTTCCTTTGCACCGCCGCCGTCGCACCGCGCTCACCGTCTCCGCCGCCCTGCTCGCCGGCGCGCCACTCCTGACCGCCTGCGGCGGCGAGGCCCACCCGGGTGCCGCGGCCGTCGTCGGCGGGGACCGGATCGAGGTCTCCACGCTGCAGAGCCAGGTGGCCGCCGTGCGCGAGGCCCAGCGCGATTCGAAGGACGCCGCCCAGCTCATCGACAAGTCCGGACAGCTCAGCCGGGCCAAGCTGCACGGCCTGATCTTCGACCGCGTCCTTGACCGGGCCGCCCACGACGCGGGCGTGTCCGTCAGCCGCAACGAGATCCAGCAGATGCGCAGGGCGGCGGTCGCCCAGTCCGGCGGGGAGGAGCGGCTGCGCACGGCGATGCTCCAGCAGAGCTGGGTCGCCCCCGACCAGATCGACGCCGTCCTGCGCGAGCAGGTCCAGCTGACCAAGCTGGCCCAGGCGCTCGGCGCCGACCTCCAGCAGCCCGCCGGCCAGCAGGCCGTCGGCGAGGCGCTAGGCAAGGCGTCGAAGGCCCTGCGGGTCGACGTCAATCCGCGCTACGGCAGCTGGGACAACAAGCAGGCCCAGCTCGCCGACTACAAGGCCCCCTGGATCAACCGGGTCACCAAGCCGGCCGGCGCGGGCGCCGAGGCCGGGGCCTGACCGGCGGCGGGAGCGACCGGAGTAGATTCGAACGGTGAACGCTGAAGACCCCGGCCGTATCGTCCTGCTCACCGCCAGCCACCGAGTCGCGCCCGGACTCCTGTCCTGGCCCGCCTGGCAGACGCTGCACGCCGCGGACCGGGTGCTCTGTGCCGAGTCGGACCACCCGCAGCTGCCGTATCTGCGCGAGGCGGGCGTCACCGTCGAGCACACCTCGCCCACCGCGCAGGAGCTCGTCGACTCCTGCGCGGGCGGCCGGAGCGTCGTCGTGGTCACCGGTGGCGAGGGGAACCAGCCGCTGACCGACGGGCTCGCCCGGCTCGCCGGTTCGGGCCGGGTGCGGATGCCGGACCTGGAGCTGCTGCCCGGCTCGTACGACCTGCCGGGCGCCCGGCTCCTCGATCTGGTCCAGGTCATGGACCGGATCAGGGGCGAATGCCCGTGGACCTCGCAGAAGACCCACCGGGGCCTCGCCAAGTACGCCATCGAGGAGGCGTACGAACTCGTCGAGGCGATCGAGGACGGCGACCGCGACGAGCTGCGCGAGGAACTCGGCGACGTGCTCCTCCAGGTCGTCTTCCACGCCAGGATCGCCGAGGAGGACGAGCAGGAGCCGTTCTCCGTCGACGACGTGGCCGCGACCCTCGTCGAGAAGCTGATCCACCGCCACCCGCACGTCTTCGGCGACGAGACCGCCGAGACCCCGGAGGACGTGCACGCGCACTGGCTGCGGACCAAGGCCATCGAGAAGCAGCGCGACTCGGTCACCGACGGAGTGCCGCTCGGCCAGCCCGGCCTGGCGCTGGCGGCGAAACTGGCCGGCCGGGTCCGTACCGCGAAGCTCGACGTGCCGCTCCCCACGGGCGACGGCATCGGCTACGAACTCCTCGCCCTCGCCGTACGCGCCGAGCAGGACGGCATCGACCCCGAGGCCGCACTGCGGGCCGCGGGCCGCGCCTACCGGGACGCCATCAGGGCGGCCGAGGGCAACGCCCAGGGCCTGCCGCCGGAGGGCCCCGGAGGGCGTCCGGCGGCAGCGGATAACGTCGGGGGGTGAACCACAGCCCCGCCGACCGCCCCGCCGATCAGCCGGCCGCCTGCCCCGCCGGTGCCCCCGAACTCTTCACCTGGGAGTTCGCCACCGACCCGTACCCGGCGTACGCCTGGCTGCGCGAGCACAGCCCCGTGCACCGGACCACGCTGCCCAGCGGCGTCGAGGCCTGGCTGGTGACCCGGTACGCGGACGCGCGGCAGGCGCTCGCCGACACCCGGCTCTCCAAGAACCCGGCGCACCACGCCGAGCCGGCGCACGCCAAGGGGAAGACGGGCATCCCGGGCGAGCGCAAGGCGGAGCTGATGACGCATCTGCTGAACATCGACCCGCCGGACCACACCCGGCTGCGCCGTCTCGTCTCCAAGGCGTTCACCCCGCGCCGGGTCGCCGAGTTCGCGCCGCGCGTACAGGAACTGACGGACCGCCTCATCGACCGCTTCATCGCGGAGGGAAAGGCGGACCTCATCCACGACTTCGCCTTCCCGCTCCCCATCTACGCCATCTGTGACCTGCTGGGCGTCCCGCGCGAGGACCAGGACGACTTCCGGGACTGGGCGGGCATGATGATCCGCCACGGTGGCGGCCCGCGCGGCGGGGTGGCCAGGTCGGTGAAGAAGATGCGCGGCTATCTGGCCGAACTGATCCACCGCAAGCGGGAGAAGCCGGGCGACGACCTGATCTCCGGGCTGATCCGGGCCAGCGACCACGGCGAGCACCTCACCGAGAACGAGGCCGCCGCCATGGCCTTCATCCTGCTGTTCGCCGGATTCGAGACGACGGTCAACCTGATCGGGAACGGCGTCTACGCGCTGCTGCGCAACCCCGGGCAGCGCGAACTGCTCCAGCTCTCCCTCGACGCGGGGGAGAGCGGGCTGCTGGAGACCGGCATCGAGGAACTGCTCCGGTACGACGGACCGGTGGAGCTGGCCACCTGGCGGTTCGCCACCGAGCCGCTGACGCTCGGCGGACAGGACATCGCCGCCGGGGATCCTGTGCTCGTGGTGCTCGCCGCGGCCGACCGCGACCCGGAGCGCTTCGAGGACCCCGACACGCTCGACCTCGCACGGCGTGACAATCAGCACCTCGGATACGGGCACGGCATCCACTACTGCCTGGGAGCGCCGCTCGCCCGGCTGGAGGGACAGACCGCGCTCGCCACGCTGCTGAATCGCCTTCCGGACCTGCGGCTTGCGGTGGAACCTGCCGATTTGCGGTGGCGTGGCGGGCTCATCATGCGCGGACTTCGCACGCTTCCCGTGGAGTTCACCCCGGGGTCCGCCCACACGAAAAGTGACACCTCGTCAAGTCTGTGACTTTCACGTGATCTGCGCTGCATCGACTTGTGACTCCCGTTCGAACCCGGCTAGGTTCACCGTTCGACTCACCAGTCACACGTCAGCTACACGGAAGGCAACCCCATGGGCTCCGCGAACGGCAGACACCGTCGCCCCCGTCAGGCACCCGCCATCGTCGTCGCCGCGGGCGTGACCGGATCGGCCATCGCCATCCCGCTGCTCGGCGCGTCCGGTGCGCACGCGGCCGACGCCACGACCTGGGACCGGGTGGCCGAGTGCGAGAGCGGCGGCATGTGGAGCGCCGATTTCGGCAACGGCCACTACGGCGGCCTTCAGTTCTCGCAGGAGACCTGGAAGGCGTACGGCGGTGAGGCGTACGCGGAGCGCGCCGACCTGGCCAGCCGGGCGCAGCAGATAGCGGTGGCCCAGAAGGTGCTGGACGACCGGGGCCCGAAGGCCTGGCCCAGCTGTGCGGTCATCTCCGGCCTCGCCGTGGACGGGACGCTGCCGGGGGTGGACCCGGGTTCCGTGCCCGCCGACGACCCGACCGGGAACGCGAAGCCGGCTGACGACGCGTCGGCGGACCCGTCCGGCGACGCCACACCGTCCGACAGCGCCTCCGACGGTACGGACGCCGTTGACGGCGCGGACGGCTCGGAGAAGGGCGACGAGCCGTCAGGGAAGACCTCGCCGTCCCCGAAGCCCACGGCCTCGACCACCCCGTCCCCCGACGCGTCCACCGACGTCCCCTCCGGGGCGCCCGGCGACGCGTCAGGCTCGCCCGACGCGTCCGGCGGCACGGGCGGCAAGCACCGCGGCGCGCCGGCCCCCGAGCAGGGCGGCGGTACGGACGGCGGCGGCCGTGAGGCGGGCCGTCATGCCTCGCGCGGCGGCAACGACGCACGCGACACGACCGACACGCCCGCCGACGGCACGTACACCGTTCGCGTCGGCGACAACCTGTGGGCGATTGCTGATGCACAGAAGGTCCCCGGTGGCTGGCCCGCGCTCTACGAGGCCAACAAGGGTGCCGTCGGCGCCGACCCGGACCTCATCCTCCCTGGCCAGAGCCTCGATCTCGATGTGAAGGCCAAGTGAGGGCAGTCTGATAATCGACTAAAAACGCCCTCGAAACCGGGGTAGTTCAGGGACCTATGTCCGCTTATGCGTAAGTGAGACATGGGTCTCTTTGCGTCAACTGGCGTGTCGCGTCCGGGGAGCCCTTCCGCATCGTGCCCCACCTGCGGAAACGATGGTTCTTCAGATGCAAGTAGGGGCTTATTGTCCGATGTGTCCATCTTTGAATGTGGGGGTTGCGTATGTTTACGGTCGGAACCGCTCGCACCGCGGGCCCCGTCGACCGTCACGCCGAATCCTGCCGTCGGTCGAAGGGAACAGACGCGTAAAGCGCCGTAGGCAGGAGCGGGGGACCCAGGTAAGCGCCGGGCCCGATCGTCGAAAGACGCATCAGGACCGGCTTGGGGTGAAGTCGCGTGCTAGGACGTGCGACCGGGCAACTCACTTGGCCCGAACCCGACAGCTCACCTCGTAGGCGTCGGTGAGGAGAAGTTCCATGCTGCTTTCCAGCAAGGGCAAGCACCGCCGCCCGTCCAAGGCCGTCCGTATCGCCACGCTCGCCGGTGTCGCCGGTGCCGCAGTCGCCGTGCCCCTGATGGGTGCGACCAGCGCCTCCGCCGCCTCCGTCGCCACCTGGGACGCCGTCGCCCAGTGCGAGTCCGGTGGCAACTGGTCCATCAACACCGGCAATGGCTACTACGGCGGTCTGCAGTTCTCGCAGTCCAGCTGGGCCGCCGCCGGCGGTACGCAGTACGCCGCCCGTGCCGACCTGGCCACCAAGGCCCAGCAGATCGCCACCGCCGAGAAGCTCCTCGACATGCAGGGCCCGGGTGCCTGGGCCTGCGCCGGCGCCGGCGGCCTGACCAACGACGGCGTCGACCCGGGCGTCGACACCGGCTCCTCGAACTCCTCCTCGAACTCCACCGCGAGCTCCGGCGCCTCCGAGCAGCAGAGCGCCCCGAAGCAGCAGTCGCAGCCGACCCAGCAGGCCCAGCCGAAGCCGGCCGAGCGCACCGAGGCCCCCGCCGCCTCCCGCTCGGACCGCTCCGCCGCCCCGCAGGCCGAGTCGAAGAAGACCGTCACCACCCCGACCGGCGAGAAGGTCGAGAAGGGCGACGGCGAGTACAAGGTCGTCTCCGGCGACTCGCTGAGCAAGATCGCCGCCGACAACAAGGTCGAGGGCGGCTGGCAGCAGCTGTTCGAGCTGAACAAGGACATCGTCAAGGACGCCGACCTGATCTACCCGGGTCAGCAGCTGCACCTGACGAAGTAGTCGCGGCTCGCTCCTCCCCGAGCATCACCCCGGCCCGGCGCGCATCCCCGTGTGCGCCGGACCGGGGCGTTGCCGTTCGTGCTCGGGGGAGCGCCGGATCGTTCATTTGTTGTAGTTACCGACCAGTATGTTTCTGGCTGTTTGTCCGGCAATGTGTGCCCTCGGGTCCTTTTTCGTCCCAGGGGTCGGGCGGTCGGCCGACTGATCGGGCCGGGCCGGTTAGGCTCTTGTCGCAAGGCCAAAGCGACCCTGCACAATCAGCGTCATATCCCAGAAGGAGATGCCTCGTGCCGTCCATCGACGTCGTCGTAGCCCGGGAAATCCTCGACTCCCGCGGAAACCCCACGGTCGAGGTAGAGGTCGGCCTCGACGACGGCAGCACGGGCCGTGCTGCCGTTCCGTCCGGCGCCTCCACCGGAGCGTTCGAGGCCATTGAGCTTCGCGACGGTGACCCCAACCGCTACCAGGGCAAGGGCGTCGAGAAGGCCGTTCTCGCCGTGATCGAGCAGATCGGCCCGGAGCTCGTCGGCTACGACGCCACCGAGCAGCGGCTGATCGACCAGGCGATGTTCGACCTCGACGCCACCGAGAACAAGGGCTCGCTCGGCGCCAACGCCATCCTCGGTGTCTCGCTGGCCGTCGCCCACGCCGCCTCCGAGGCCTCGGACCTGCCGCTCTTCCGCTACCTCGGCGGCCCGAACGCGCACCTGCTGCCCGTTCCGATGATGAACATCCTCAACGGCGGCTCGCACGCCGACTCCAACGTGGACATCCAGGAGTTCATGATCGCGCCGATCGGCGCGGAGTCCTTCTCCGAGGCGCTGCGCTGGGGTGCCGAGGTCTACCACACGCTGAAGAAGGTCCTGAAGACCAAGGGCCTGTCGACCGGTCTCGGCGACGAGGGCGGCTTCGCGCCGAACCTGGAGTCGAACCGCGCCGCCCTCGACCTCATCGTCGAGGCCATCAAGGAAGCCGGCTACGTCCCGGGCAAGGACATCGCGCTGGCGCTCGATGTCGCCGCGTCCGAGTTCTACAAGGACGGCAAGTACGAGTTCGAGGGCAAGTCCCGCTCGGCCGCCGAGATGACCGAGTACTACGAGGAGCTCGTCTCCGCGTACCCGCTGGTCTCCATCGAGGACCCGCTGTACGAGGACGACTGGGCCGGCTGGAAGGTCATCACCGACAAGCTCGGCGCCAAGGTGCAGATCGTCGGCGACGACCTCTTCGTCACCAACCCGGAGCGGCTGGCCCGCGGCATCGAGGAGGGCTCCGCCAACGCCCTGCTCGTCAAGGTCAACCAGATCGGCTCGCTGACCGAGACCCTGGACGCCGTCGAGCTGGCCCAGCGCAACGGCTTCAAGTGCATGATGTCGCACCGCTCCGGCGAGACCGAGGACGTCACCATCGCCGACCTCGCGGTCGCGGTGAACTGCGGCCAGATCAAGACCGGCGCCCCGGCCCGCTCGGACCGCGTCGCCAAGTACAACCAGCTGCTGCGCATCGAGGAGATCCTCGACGACGCCGCGGTGTACGCGGGCCGCTCGGCGTTCCCGCGGTTTCGCTCCGCGAACCAGTAGGCACAGCGCTCCGCGAACCAGTAGGCACAGCGCTCCGCGAACCAGTAGGCACAGCGCTCCGCGAACCAGTAGGCACAGCGAGGGCTGATCATCCCTTTCGGCCCGTCAGGGGCCCGAAGGCCATGGCGTCCGTCCGTCCCCGCACTCGGTCCCGTACCGTGTGCGGGGACGGACGTGCGTAGTGGGGAGGCGGAGACATGGCCGCGAAGGACCGGGACCGGTTCTCCACCGCGACCCGGCTGCGACTGCTCGGCGAGCAGACCGCGGCCCGTGTCTACCGGTCCCAGAACCGCCGCCAGGCCCGCCGCTCACGGCTCACCGGCCGGGCGGCGTTCCTCGCGCTGGTCGTCTGCTCGCTGGTGGTCGTGCTCGCGTACCCGATGCGGCAGTACGTCTCGCAGCGGGACGAGATCGCCGACCAGCAGCGGCGGGCGCAGGACGCCAAGGCCCGTACCGAGGAGCTGCGCGACGAGAAGGCGCGCCTCCAGGACGATGCGTACATCCGGCAGCTGGCCCGTACGCACCTGCACTACCTTCTTCCCGGGGAGACCGGTTATACGGTGATCGACCCCGACGCGGTCAAGGAGCGCGAGGGCAGGACCGGCGAGTCCGGCCGGCCGTGGCACTCCAACCTCTGGGACGGCGTCGACAGCGCCGACCGCGACTGACTCTCTTCATCCATCTGCAGAACCGCAGTTCGAGCAGCCCGATCAGAACCTAGGCAGGCATGGAAACGCCCCCTCCCCAGACCGAGTCCACCGCGCCCACCGAGGCGGACATCGCCGCGTTCCAGCAGCAGCTGGGGCGTCCGCCGCGCGGTCTGCGCGCGATCGCGCACCGCTGCCCGTGCGGCAACCCGGACGTGGTCGAGACGCAGCCCCGGCTGGAGGACGGTACGCCGTTCCCGACGACGTACTACCTGACGTGCCCGCGTGCCGCTTCCGCGATCGGCACGCTGGAGGCGAACGGGGTCATGAAGGAGATGACCGAGCGCCTCGGTACGGACCCCGAGCTGGCCGCCGCGTACCGGGCCGCGCACGAGGACTACATCGCCCGGCGTGACGCGATCGAGGTGCTGGAGGGCTTTCCGAGCGCGGGGGGCATGCCGGACCGGGTGAAGTGCCTGCACGTACTGGTGGGGCACTCGCTGGCCGCGGGGCCGGGGGTGAACCCGCTGGGGGACGAGGCGATCGCGATGCTGCCGGAGTGGTGGCGCAAGGGGCCGTGCGTCTCGCCGTGCGGCGCGCCGGACGAGGGCTGACCGTTCCTCCGGGGGCTCCGCCCCCGCACCCCCGCTCCTCGATCGCCGGAGGGGCTGGAATTGCTCCTCGATTGCCGGAGGGGCTTTGTCTGCTTTATTTGGGAGTGCTTCATGACCCGCGTGGCCGCCATCGACTGCGGTACCAACTCCATCCGTCTGCTCGTCGCCGACGCGGATCCGTCGACCGGTGAGTTCGTCGAGCTCGACCGGCGGATGGAGATCGTCCGGCTCGGGCAGGGCGTCGACCGTACCGGCCGGCTCGCCCCCGAGGCGCTGGAGCGGACGTTCGCGGCCTGCCGGCAGTACGCGACGGTGATCAAGGAGCACGGGGCGCAGCGGATCCGCTTCGTCGCCACCTCCGCCTCCCGCGACGCGGAGAACCGGGACGACTTCGTCCGCGGGGTGCTGGAGATCCTGGGCGTCGAGCCCGAGGTGATCAGCGGTGACCAGGAGGCCGAGTTCTCCTTCACCGGAGCCACCAAGGAGCTCGCGGGCCGCGACCACCTGGCGAAGCCGTATCTCGTCGTGGACATCGGCGGTGGCTCCACCGAGTTCGTCGTCGGCGACGACCACGTACGGGCAGCGCGGTCCGTGGACATCGGCTGCGTACGGATGACCGAGCGGCACCTGGTGCGCGACGGCGTCGTGACCGACCCGCCGGCCGACGGGCAGATCGCCGCGATCCGCGCCGACATCGCCGCCGCCCTCGACCTCGCCGAGGAGAGCGTCCCGCTCGCCGGGGCCGCCACCCTCGTCGGCCTCGCCGGGACGGTCACCACGATCGCCGCGATCGCCCTGGGGCTGGACGCGTACGACTCCGAGGCGATCCACCACTCCCGGATCTCCTTCGAGCAGGTCCAGGAGATCACCGGACGGCTGCTCGGCTCCACCCACGCCGAGCGGGCCGCGATCGGCGCGATGCACCCGGGACGGGTCGATGTGATCACGTCCGGGGCGCTGATCCTGCTCGCCGTGATGGAGCGGACCGGGGCCCGCGAGGTCGTCGTCAGCGAGCACGACATCCTCGATGGAATCGGCTGGTCGATCGCCTGAAACGGCTGCGCGTGAGCGCCCCGGACAGGGCGCTCACGCGTGCCTTGGCCTGCACCTTTGAGCCCTCGTGGGCCACCCGGGCGGTGGTTCGCGGGACACGTCGCGACGAAGTTCGTGAACTTCTTCACAAGGAATTCGGCTCTGTGGAGGGCACTTCTGCTCCGGATGGGCATCCGGGGCCGCTCGCAAGGCCGTTGTGAGGTCGCGCGGAAGTGTTCCGGACGTGTTGCCGCCAGATGAACCGGAGCGGTGGTTCACCCCGTCCGGAGGGTCAAGGGCCAGCTCACAAGCGGTGAACAACGTTCGCCGTCATGCCGTGGTTCCCCTGCGGTTCCATGACCTCGGTCACGTGGGCGGCGAAGTGTAGCAGAAGGGGGCACCAACCTTGTGAAGGGGCTCACGAGCATGCCCTCCGAGGGGGGTGGATACTCGATGGCATGAGCACCACGGAGCGTCCCAGGATCCTCGTAGTAGGCGGTGGGTACGTAGGCCTGTACGCAGCTCGACGCATTCTCAAGAAGATGCGCTACGGAGAGGCGACCGTCACGGTCGTCGACCCGCGCTCGTACATGACGTACCAGCCCTTCCTCCCCGAAGCTGCTGCCGGCAGCATCTCGCCTCGGCATGTCGTCGTCCCGCTGCGACGCGTACTGCCGAAGGCCGAGGTACTCACCGGCCGCGTCACGACCATCGATCAGGACCGCAAGGTCGCCACGGTCGCGCCGCTCGTCGGCGAGGCCTACGAGCTGCCCTTCGACTACCTGGTCATCGCGATGGGCGCGGTCTCCCGCACCTTCCCGATCCCCGGCCTCGCCGAGCAGGGCATCGGCATGAAGGGCATCGAGGAGGCCATCGGCCTGCGCAACCACGTTCTTGAGCAGCTGGACAAGGCCGACTCGACGACCGATGAGGACGTCCGCCGCAGGGCGTTGACGTTCGTCTTCGTGGGCGGCGGCTTCGCCGGTGCGGAGACCATCGGCGAGGTCGAGGACATGGCCCGCGACGCGGCGAAGTACTACACGAGCGTGAAGCGCGAGGACATGCGCTTCATCCTCGTCGACGCCGCCGACAAGATCCTTCCCGAGGTCGGCCCGAAGCTGGGCACCTGGGGCCGGGAGCACCTGGAGTCCCGTGGCGTCGAGGTCTTCCTCTCGACCTCCATGGACTCCTGCGTCGACGGTCACGTCGTGCTGAAGAACGGTCTGGAGGTCGACTCCAACACCATCGTGTGGACGGCCGGCGTGAAGCCGAACCCGGCGCTGGCCCGCTTCGGCCTGCCGCTCGGTCCGCGCGGTCACGTGGACACCTCCGAGAAGCTCCAGGTGCAGGGCACCGACTACATCTGGGCCGCGGGCGACAACGCCCAGGTTCCGGACATGATCGGCCGCAAGGCCGGCAACCCGAACGCCTGGTGCCCGCCCAACGCTCAGCACGCGCTGCGTCAGGCCAAGGTCCTCGGCGACAACGTCATCTCCGGTATGCGGGGCTTCCCGCAGAAGGAGTACAGCCACGCCAACAAGGGTGCCGTCGCCGGTCTGGGGCTGCACAAGGGCGTCGCGATGATCGTCATGGGCAAGATGAAGATCAAGCTCAAGGGACGCCTCGCCTGGTACATGCACCGTGGCTACCACGGCATGGCGATGCCGACCTGGAACCGTAAGATCCGGATCTTCGCCGACTGGACCCTTGCGATGTTCCTCAAGCGCGAGGTCGTCTCGCTCGGCGCCATGGAGACGCCGCGCGAGGAGTTCTACGAGGCCGCCAAGCCGGCCCCGGCACCGGCCGCCGCCAAGGCCGAGGGCGAGAAGGCCAAGGCCTCCTAGCCCGCGCGCGGGCCCACTCGCCCGCGCTTGCAGTACCTGTACGACGCCCGAAGGGGCCGTCCGCCATCCGTGGTGCGGGCGGCCCCTTCGGCGTACCCCTGCCCAAGTGCGTGTGGTGTACAGCTATTTTGCCGTTCCATTGCGCTGTAGCGGGATGGCGGGCGCTTCGCGGACTGTTGACGCGTACGTACCTCGTCGTGGCGCACAGGTGCCCGGCGTGGTTTCAGGCATGTTCGACCATGTTTGGGCACATTGGGAACACCATCACGGAGGTGTGCGCCATGGCAGACGCCGCGTTGCGGCTGACCGCTCTTGCCGAGGAGTTGCTGGGAGAAAAGCTGCCGGTCCGTATCCGGGCCTGGGACGGCAGCGAATCCGGACCGCCCGGTGCCCCCGTACTTGTGATCCGGAACCGCCGTGCGCTGCGCCGGCTGCTCTGGAAGCCGGGCGAACTGGGCCTGGCCCGCGCCTGGGTGGCCGGCGAACTCGACATCGAAGGCGATCTCTACGAGGCCCTGGACCTGATGGCCGCGCTCATCTGGGAACGCGGGGACGACACCGCGGACCGCGTCCACCCGGTCCGCGACCCGAAGGTGCGGGCCTTCGCCAAGGGGCTGCTGCAACTGGCCGGCCCGCTGCCCCCGCCGCCCCCGCCGCCCGAGGAGGTCCGCCGCCGCACCGGCACCCTCCACACCAAGCGCCGGGACAAGCAGGCCATCAGCCACCACTACGACGTGGGCAACGACTTCTACGAACTGGTCCTCGGCCCGTCCATGGTCTACTCCTGCGCCTACTGGGAGAAGGGTAAAACCCTTGAGGACGCCCAGCGCGACAAGCTCGACCTGGTCTGCCGGAAGCTCGCGCTGAAGGAGGGCGACCGCCTCCTCGACGTCGGCTGCGGATGGGGCTCCATGGCCATCCACGCCGCTCGCGAGTACGGCGCCCGGGTCACCGGAGTGACCCTCTCCGTCGAACAGGCCGCCTTCGCCAGGAAGCGCATCGCCGAGGAGGGCCTGACCGACCGGATCGAGATCCGGGTCCAGGACTACCGGGACGTCAGGGACGGCCCGTACGACGCCATCTCGTCCATCGGCATGGCGGAACACGTCGGCTCGGTCCGGTTCCGTGAGTACGCCGACGACCTCTACGCACTCCTCAAGCCCGGCGGCCGGCTGCTCAACCACCAGATCGCCCGCCGCCCCGAGAAGGACGAGTCCGCGTACCACGTGGACGACTTCATCGACGCCTATGTCTTCCCCGACGGCGAACTGGCCCCGGTGGGCCGGACCATGGCCACCCTCGAAGAGGCCGGCTTCGAGGCCCGCGACGTCGAGGCGATCCGTGAGCACTACGCGCTGACCCTGCGCCGCTGGGTCGCCAACCTGGAAGAGCACTGGGACCGTGCGGTCCGGATGACCTCGCCCGGACGGGCCAGGGTCTGGCGGCTCTACATGGCCGCCTCCGCGCTCTCCTTCGAGCACAACAAGATCGGCGTCAACCAGATCCTCGCGGTGCGCCCGGCGGAGGGCGGGGTCGCCGGCCTCCCGCTGCGGGCCCGCGCCTGGACGGCTTCCGCGACCGGCTGACACCGGGACGGGACACCACGGAAACGGCCGAGGGCCGGTACGCGCAGCTCCTTCGCTGCGAGCACCGGCCCTCGGGTGTGTCCGGCGGGGCCCAGGGGCCCGCCGGGTCGTACTACTCGGTCTTGATCGCCGTCAGCATGTTCAGCTTCGCGGCGCTGCGGGCCGGCCAGAGCGCGGCCAGCACACCCACGATCCCCGCCAGCACCAGGAAGACCGCGATCCGGTCCCACGGGATGACCAGCGCGTACTCCGGGATCTCCGACGACAGGGTCTGCCCGATCGCCCAGCCGAGGAACATGCCGAGCACGACACCGACCACCGCGCCGAAGAGCGAGATGACCACGGCCTCCAGCCGGATCATGCGCTTCACCCGGCCCCGGTCCAGGCCGATCGCCCGCAGCATGCCGATCTCCTGCTGGCGCTCGAAGACCGACATCGCCAGGGTGTTGACGACCCCGAGCACCGCGATGATCAGGGCCATCGCCAGCAGCCCGTACATGATGTTCATCGCGAGGTTGACCGAGCCGCCGAACATGTCACGGATGTCCTGACGGTCCATGATGCTCATCCCCGGGTTGTCACCCAGAGCCTTCACCAGGGCCTGCTCGTTGGCCTCGGTCGCGCCGCCGTCCGTCTTCAGCCAGATCTCGCGGATGTACGACATGCCGCCGTGCGCATCGGCGACGTTCTTCGGAACCAGGACCGGGGAGAGCATCTCGTTGCCCTCGAAGACCGCCCCGACCTTCAGCTCGGCCTTCTTGTCGTCGTCGAACTTCACCCGGAGGGTGTCGCCGGTCTTCCAGCCGTTGGACTTGGCCGTCTTCTTGTCGACGGCGATCTCGCCCTTGGCCAGCGCGTCGAGCGAGCCGGAGACGGTCGGCAGCGTGAAGAGCTGCTGCACGTCGCCGGGGCTGACGGCGGACGCGGAGTGGTACTCGCCCTTGACCTCCAGCGAGGTGGCCTGCTGCGGCGAGATGGCCGAGACCCCGTCGGCCTTCCGCAGTGCGGTGAGCGCCGACTCGTCGAGCGGACCGCCGCTCGCCATCGTCACCATGTAGTCGGCCTTGATGTTGTCCGTGGTCATCCGGTCGACCGCCTGGCCGAGGGTGACGCCGAGGACCGAGATGCCGGTGACCAGGGTGAGGCCGATCGCCAGCGCGGAGGCGGTGGCGCCGGTACGGCGAGGGTTGCGGACCGCGTTCTGCGCGGCCAGCTTGCCGGAGACCCCGAACAGCCGCTTCAGCAGCGGGCGGACCAGCGCGATCACCGGCCGCGACAGCAGCGGGATCAGCACGATGACACCGATCAGGGTGAGGAAGGCACCCGCGGCGATGATCGTCCGGCCGGACGATCCGCTCTTGGACGCGCCCGCAAGGATCGCCGCCCCGCCCAGCAGGGTGAGCACCGCGCCGATCGAGTTGCGCACCACCAGGGACTTGACCGTGGCCGTCGCGTGCACGCTGCTCATCGCCGCGACCGGCGGGATCTTGGCGGCCCGGCGGGCGGGCAGCCAGGCGGCCAGCACGGTGATCAGGACACCGACGGCGAAGGCGGCGATGACCGCGGTGGGCGAGACGATCAGCGGCCCGGCCGGGATCTTCCCGCCGAACAGACCCATCGCGGAGCGCAGCCCGATGGCGAGGGCCAGCCCGATGGCGAAACCGATGACCGAGGCGATCAGGCCGACGACGGCCGCTTCGAGGAGCACCGAGCGCTTGACCTGGCGGCGCGAGGCGCCGACGGCGCGCATCAGCGCCAGTTCCTTGGTGCGCTGGGCGACCAGCATGGTGAAGGTGTTGGCGATCAGGAAGATGCCGACGAACAGGGCGATGCCGGCGAAGGCGAGCAGCATCCCGTTGAGACCGCTCAGACCGCTCTCGATGTCCTTGGCCTGCTGGTCCGCGAGCGCCTTGCCGGTCTTGGCCTCGGCGTCCTTGGGCAGCAGCGGCTTCACCTCGGCCAGCAGCTTCTCGGCGGAGGCGCCGGGCGCGGCGGACACGTTGGCGTCCTGGAACACGCCGGGCTTGAGGTAGAGCTTCTGGGCGACCTCGGTGTCGAAGAGGACCAGGCTGCCGCCCGCGTTGACCGCGCCGTCCTCGGTGGTGAAGACGCCGGAGAGGACGTACTCCTTCACCGGCCCGTTCGTGGCGACCCGGACCCGGTCACCGACGTGGTACTCGCCCTTCTTCGCGGTCTCCTTGTCGAGCGCGATCCGGTCGGCCGCGGCCGGGCCCGTACCGTCGACGAAGGTGTACGCGGAGTCCTTGCCGTTCTTGCCGGGGAAGTAGTTCCCGCCGGTGTTCGACCAGCCGTTGCCGATCAGCCTGCCGTCGGGGTCGGCGACTCCGGCGAAGCCGGAGACCCGGCCGGTGGCGGTGGAGACGCCGTCCAGGCCCTGGATCTTCTCCAGGGTGGCGGCGGTGATGCCGGTGGTCTTGTCGTCGCGCTGGTCGGCGTAGGTGGTGACGGCGACGGCCACGTCGTCGTAGCTCTTGGCCGACTGGTTGCGGAGGGCGTTGCCGAGGGTGTCGGTGAAGACCAGCGTGCCGGAGACGAAGGCCACGCCGAGCATCACGGCGAGGACGGTCATCAGCAGCCTGGCCTTGTGCGCGAGCACATTGCGCAGGGCGGTACGGAACATGTCTGTCAGTCCTGGGATGGAGAGGGGGTCCGGGAAGGGGCGCGGGGAGGGACGGGACTCAGCTGGTGCGGCCCTTGGCGTCGAACGCCTTCATCCGGTCCAGGACCCGGTCCGCGGTGGGGTTGATCATCTGGTCGACGATCCGGCCGTCCGCGAGGAAGATGACCCGGTCCGCGTAGGAGGCGGCCGCCGGGTCGTGGGTGACGATCACCACGGTCTGTCCCAGTTCGCGCACCGAGTTGCGCAGGAAGCCGAGGACCTCGGCGCCGGAGCGGGAGTCCAGGTTCCCGGTCGGCTCGTCACCGAAGATGATCTCCGGCCGGGAGGCCAGGGCGCGGGCGACCGCGACGCGCTGCTGCTGGCCGCCGGAGAGCTCGGTCGGCCGGTGGTTCAGCCGGTCGGAGAGGCCCACCATGTCGATGACCTGGCGCACCCACTCGGCGTCGGGCTTGCGGCCCGCGATGTCCATGGGAAGCGTGATGTTCTCGTACGCCGTCAGCGTCGGCAGCAGGTTGAACGCCTGGAAGATGAAGCCGATCTTGTCCCGGCGGAGCTGGGTGAGCTGCTTGTCCTTGAGGGTGCCGAGCTCCGTGTCGCCGATCCGCACCGAACCGCTGCTGAAGCTGTCGAGACCGGCCACGCAGTGCATCAGCGTGGACTTGCCGGAGCCGGACGGGCCCATGATCGCGGTGAACTCGCCCTGGGGGAAGTCCACACTGACCTGGTCCAGGGCGGTCACCCTGGTCTCGCCCTCTCCGTAGACCTTCGACAGATCCGTGGCGCGGGCGGCCACCGTGGTGACGCGGGGTGCGGTGGAAATGGTGGTCACGGGAATCTCCTGTTTCGGGGCTCCGGCCGAGGGCTCGTCCGGGGTTTGATCGGTACCCCTCAATCGTCACCGCCGTTCCGCCGCCGGTCGTCCGTCCGCATGCCGGTTCCGGGGGCAGCCTTGAGTCGCACCGGGAGGGCCCCGGGTCCTCCTGCGGTATGACACCGACCCTGAGTCGCCGGTCCGGGGCCCCCGTCCGGCCGGTGCGCCGCGACCCGTGTGTCCGGCCCTGTGCCCGGGCGTGCGACCCGCCCGGTGGCGCGCCCGTGGCGATCACTGGCGCGCGCCTGGTGAATGCGCCGTCCGAGTGCGGCGACTTTACGTCAATCCGGATTACCGGCCGCCGTGCCCGCTACCCCGCCCAGGCATGTGGAGATGCGCTTGAGAGTCTGCTGACGACCCCTCAAGCGGTCAATAAAATAAGACAACATCGCGCCACTGATCCGCTGTTCGGGGGAAGTCCCCGGATAGGGTCATGTGCCAACGCGGAGCCGCGCGCCAGGCCTGGATGGTGGAATGCAGACACGGCGAGCTTAAACCTCGCTGCCCCTCGGGGGCGTACCGGTTCGAGTCCGGTTCCAGGCACCACTTCTCACTTTGCGGCCGGGCCGGCGGCAGATCCGCCACCGGCGATCCGGACCCGTTTCCCGACAGGTTTCCGGGTCGGCTCCGGACAGGTTCCCGCAAAGATCCTCCCCAAGCACTAGTCTGATTCTTTTGCCTACCCATTACTCTTGTGGGAAGGCCACGCAGGGTGGCCATGGAGGAGTGAGATGAGGAGCAGCAACCCGGTCTTCTCGCGACGGGGCTTCAGCCGCGACAACGGATACGCGGGCTTCAACGCGGCGCCGCAGGCCGGGGCCCCCGCAGCGGGCGCCAACCCGTACGCGCAGGGCACCGCCGCCAACCCGTACGCCACCAACCCCTACGCCCAGCCGGACGCCCAGTACGGCGCCCCGCAGGCGCCCGCGCGCACCGGCGCGATGACGATCGACGACGTCGTCACGCGCACGGCGATCACGCTGGGCACCGTGGTGCTCGGCGCCGCGCTCGCCTGGGCGCTGCTGCCGGTCGACGAGGACAACCTCGGCAAGTCGTACGGCATCGCGATCGGCGCCGCCCTGGTGGCGTTCGTCCTGTCGCTCGTCCAGTCCTTCAAGCGCAGGCCGGTGCCGGCGCTGATCGTCTCGTACGCGGCCTTCGAGGGCGTCTTCCTCGGAGTGATCTCCAGCGCGGTCAGCACGTACATCGGACCCGGCGTCGTGATGCAGGCGGTGATGGGCACCATGTGTGTCTTCGCCGGTGTGCTGCTCGCGTACAAGATGCGCTGGATCCGTGTCACCCGCCGCTTCTACGGCTTCGTGATGGCCGCTGCCGTGGGCTTCATGCTCCTGATGGTGGTCAACCTGCTGTTCGCCGTCTTCGGCGGCGGTGACGGCCTGGGCTTCCGCAGCGGTGGCCTCGGCATCCTCTTCGGTGTCATCGGGATCATCCTCGGCGCGTGCTTCCTGGCGCTGGACTTCAAGCAGGTCGAGGACGGCATCGCTTACGGCGCCCCCCGCGAGGAGTCCTGGCTGGCGGCCTTCGGCCTCACCATGACCCTGGTGTGGATCTACCTGGAGATGCTGCGTCTCTTCTCCATCCTCAGCGGCGACGACTGATCGCACGCACCCGCACGACGGGGACGGCCCGCAGGCACTGTGCCTGCGGGCCGTCCCCATTTCGGAGAAGAGCCGTCCCCATTTCGGAGAAGACATGGGACACCGGCGCCTCCGACGCATTGCGCGTTGCCGCACCCTGCCCGGGCATCGGCCCGTTGGTAACCGTCCTGCCGGGGCGCGTAGGGTCGCGGGGTGCTCGATACGACCCCGCTGATCACTGCCGTGGACCGATTCGCCGACCGGCTGCGCGCCGCCCCGCAGAGCCGTCTGCAGCGCGGAGCCGCTGCCGAAGGGCTTGCCGCGGCCCGGGAACTGGCGCTGCGCGCCCAGCGGATCGAGGCGCCGGACCGGGAGCCGCGCCCCATGCCGGACGCCGGGATCTTCTCCATCGGCGACCAGCTCGCCGTGGCGGGGCGTGATCTGGCAGTGGCACTGGAAACGGCCCCGTCGGCTGAGCTCGACGAGGCCGTGCAATTCGTGAACGAGGCCGCTGCGCGCGCGTTCGCGTAGCGGCGGTGGCGGTCCGGGCGACCGGCCCGAGGGGCGGCGGCCGGCGAGAGCCGCTGTGCCCGGAGGGAGCGGGGTCAGAACGAGGCGATGACCCGGTCGGCGAGGATGTAGACGTTCTCCTTGCCGCAGGAGAAGGTCAGCGCGTACGCGCCGGAGACGCCGGAGCCGCCCAGCAGTACCGGGTGCTCACCGGCGAGGAGTGAACCGGCCAGCCGCTCGGCCGTCTCGCGGTGCCCAGGGGTCATGCAGAGCGTGGTGCCGTCGGCGAAGACGTAGACGTCCAGCGTTCCGAGCGGGCCGGGGCGCACATCGGCGAGCTCCGTACGGCTGTCGGCCAGCTCTTCGAGACGGTTCACGGTGCGCTCGTGGTCGGTGACGACCGGGGTCTGCACCGGTACGAAGTCGGGATGCGAGGGGTGCCGGCGGCGGGCGGCGGCCAGCTCGGGGGAGTCCTCGGCGAACTCCGCCGGTCCGGGCAGCTCGGTCATGTCGGCCAGCTCCGTCAGTTCCACCAGTTCGTCGAGGGCCTCGGTGGCGTCGAGGTCCATCGCTTCGAGGCCCGCGAAGTCGGACTGGCGGGGCATGAAGAACGGTGCGTCCTCTCCCGTCCCGGTCAGACCGCCCAGCAGGGACGGGGCGTCGGCGGCGTCGCGGGCCTCCTGGGTGGCCCAGAAGGCGCGGGCCTCGGCGAGTTCGCGCTCGCGTTCCTCGGCCAGCGCCTCGGCGACGGCCGCGCGTATCTCGGCGACGGGGGTGGCGGTGCTGCGGCTCTGTGCGGGCACGGTGATGCCGTGCGCACGGGCCTCGGACAGCTCGGTGCGAAGGGCCGTGACCTGCTTGCGCAGCCCGTGAGCAGCGTGCAGAGCAGCGGCGCCCACGGCCGTGGCGGCGGCGGCGGTCAGCAACAGGGCAAGAGACATGGCGCTCACTGACATACTCCCGGTTTCAATCGATCCCCCGACTTCCTACATCAGCTTGTCCCCTACCTGCGCCCTGTGTCAGTGCATTACGTCACGAATTGGACAGGTCTTTGGGCCCAGGGTTTAACCCTGATGTGGGTGTGACCTGCGGGTATGGCTCTCCCCCAGGAGATAGGTCACATCCTGGGGGAGATTCGGTCACGGTCGGGGCTCGGAACCGGCCACCGTACGGGGCGCCGGCCTGCTGACAGCTATGTCAGGTCCGGCCCGGCTCGGCCGAGTCCGGCTCGGCCCGGCCGCGCGTGTTCATGGTCGCGTTCGCTTCGCTTCCGCTGCGGGCAGGTGCCGCCCTCGTTCCTCGGGCGACCCCTACCCTCCGCTGCACCTCAGCTCAGCCGCTCGTGTTCATGGTCGCGTTCGCTTCGCTTCCGCTGCGGGCAGGTGCCGCCCTCGTTCCTCGGGCGACCCCTACCCTCCGCTGCACCTCAGCTCAGC